>JBOGNK010000206.1:0-24061 GCA_050747085.1 Candidatus Acidiferrales bacterium | reverse complement strand
TTTCGCATAAGCAAGGCACAACTTATATATTGATTGTTGCCATCATCCTAGCGCTTGGAATCTTGGGCTGGCGAACCTACACAACTAAGCAGACGGCCAAAGCTGCGGCAGCTTTCAATGACGCGATGAGCACTTTTGGCGCGCCGACGAGCACTACCCCTGGTGCGCAGATGCCGCCAGGCGTGCCCACGTTTCCCGACGATAATGCAAAATACGTTGCCGCTGCCCAACAATTCGAGGCGGTGGCGAAGAGTTATCCGCGCACGGGCCCCGGGCAACTGGCCAGCTATTACGCTGGGCTGTCGCTGGAGCAAGTTGGCAAGAATGATGAGGCGAAGAAGTATCTGGGGTCGGCCGCGCAGTCCGGCAACACAGATTACGTCTCGAAGGCCAAGTTCGAGCTTGCCAAGCTGTACGATAAAACTGGCCAGCCCCAGCAGGCGGCGAAGTTATATGAGGAGCTCATTTCGGCTCCTACAGTTCTGGTGCCAAAACCTGTAGCGATGTTGGCTTTGGCCCAACACTACCGAGAAAAAGATCCGACTCAGGCGGCGAAGCTTTACAACGAGATCAAGACGCAGTACCCGGATTCGGCGGTTGCCGATGAAGCTGGCCAGGAGCTCGCGCTACTGCCGGGGAAATCCTGAGCCACGCTGAAGATGCCTCTCGCGCCGTACGCCGTGAACGTGCGGGGCACTCGCGGTCGCCGCTACACCGAAGCTTCGCATCCCTACCGCAACGATTACGCGCGCGACCGGGATCGCATTATCCATTCGCGTGCGTTCCGGCGCTTGGAAGCAAAAACGCAAGTATTTACGACTCGTTATTCCGACCACTTTCGTAATCGGCTGACTCACACCCTCGAAGTGGCGCAGATCGCCCGAACCGTAGCAGGGGCTCTTGAGCTGAATACTGATTTGGCCGAGGCGCTAGCCCTCTCGCATGATATTGGCCATCCCCCCTTTGGACACGCCGGAGAAAGACAACTCGATGAACTGATGCGTGAGCATGGGGAGCGGTTCGAGCACAATCTTCACGCGTTGCGGATTGTCGAACGATTCGAGCAACGATACCTGGATTTTCCAGGGCTCAATTTGACGTTCGAAGTCCGGGAGGGAATTGTGAAGCACTCTCGCGACTATGATTCCGGGCAATTCCCTCAACTCGCGGAGTATCTTCTGGATCAGCAGCCACCAATCGAAGCGCAGCTGATCGATTTGGTCGACGAGATCGCCTATAACACGGCAGATTTGGATGACGCCTTCGAGGCCCGATTGCTTGATTTGGAGCAGCTTCGTACCGAAGTGGCAATTTTTGACGAGGCGTACACCGAAATCGACCGCGCATATCCGGAAGGGCGGCGCAAGCTGAAATTCAATGAAGCGCTCAAGCACGTCTTGGACTTGTTGGCGACTGACTTGATAGAGAATACGCAGACGGCGATTAAGGCGAGCGGCGTCGGAGACATCGAGGATGTTCGCCACTCACCTGCGCGATTGGCCAGCTTGTCACCAGAAGTGGCACAGCAGACCGCGGCCTTAAAACAGTTTTTGTTTAGTCGTATCTATTCAATGCCTGCGATCGCCGAAGAGCGTGATCGGTCAGTATTGGCACTTGCAGAGCTATTTCAATTTTTCATGCGCTATCCCGACCGCCTGCCACCGAATTATGCGGAAGAGGCACGCCAGAGACAGCCTCACCGAGTGATTTGCGATTACATCGCGGGAATGACTGACCAGTTTTTGCTGCGACAGCATAGGGACTTGCTTGGAGTTCCTGTGCAGCGCGGAACCGACTAGATGGGAGGTCAGCCGGGCGTGAGCCACCGAAGCTCGGCATTCAACGCCTTCAACCACGCCCAGTGAGACCGGCCACAATTAGGCGCCGTGGGCTGCGCCAGCAGGTTCAATCCCAACTCTCAGGAGCAGCGATTTTAGTTCCGTGGGATCGCTCACAGGAGCGTAGCACGTCGTTTCAACGCAGACGAACGCCTGCGGCTTTCTTGCATCGGTATGTGGCAGCGTTTCGCGCAATGCAGGAGCAACGGACGCGGCTGCGATTTTCTCCGGCGTGACGCGCAAAACCAATTTCCCGGACCGATAGACTTCGTTTGCTGCAGATTCGAGCGCGGCCGCTGCGGGATCATCCGCGGCACCGAGAACCACAACGTGCAAGACGCCTCGCGCATGCAGCAAAACGGCCATCCCGTAAGTGCCCGCAAAAACTCCGTATTGTGATGCGCGCCCGGCAAAAGCCTCCAACGTGTTCTCCGCCCAATCGTGATACGCCCGCTCGCCTGTGAATGCATACAGGCGCTCCAGCACGATTGCGGCGACTGGGTTCGCACCTGGTGTCGGCGAATCTTGCAGCGGTTTCCGTCGCACGTCCAGTCCCCCCATCGCGACGGCATCTCGCGCGCGGTCGAAGAAGCCACCCGCGTCAGGGTCGCCGAAGCGTTCAACAGTCAGCCGCATGCAGCGCACTGCATTGTCAAAGTATCGGCGATCCAGCGTGATCTCGTAGGCGTCGAGCAGGGCCGCAGCCGCGAACACGTGGTCGTCCAGCGAGCCGTCGAGCTTTGGCCCGCCGGCGCGGTGCAGGAAACCCTTCGACTCGTCCCACGCCTCGGCTTGTAATCGGTCGAGAGTTTTCAGCGCGAAAATGCGACAGTCCTCGCGCTGCAAGATGCGTGCGGCTTCAAGGTAAGCGGAAATAAACATCGCGTTCCATGCGACATAGATCGTCTGATCGATAGCAGGAGTGGGCCGGCGCGCTCGGCGGGCATCCAGAAGCTTTCCTTGCGCCCGCGCTAACAGCAAAGTAGTGTCGTCGCGAGTGGCATTCAGTTCGCGAGCAACGGCATCAACGGAAGCAGCAATCCACAGCACGTTCTTCTCGGGGTTGTGATGCATTTCGCCATCTGGTTGGACGTCGTAATAGACCTCGATCAGACGTGATTCCTCTGGCGTCAGCACCGCGCGCACTTCATCCCGCGTCCAAGTAAAATAATCGCCGTCGTCGTCGAGTGTCTGGTCCGCATCTTGGCTCGCGTAGAATCCGCCATTCTCCCGATCGGAAAGGACACTGTTCACCCACCCAATGGTGCCTTCCGCTACTTCGCGGTACAAATCGCTGCCCGTCGCCTGATACCCGTGAAGATAATTTTTTAGCAGTTCGGAATTGTCGTACGACATCTTTTCAAAGTGGGGCACGCACCAGCGCTCGTCGACCGAGTACCGGTGGAATCCGCCGCCAAGCTGATCGCGAAAACCGCCAGCGGCCATCCCATCGAGCGTGCGCGAGGCGACCTGGCCGAGGTCCGTTCCAGTCGGCCACGTGCGGCGGTCCAGAAGAAGTTCAATCATCGCCGAATGCGGAAATTTCGGTGCCTGTCCGAACCCGCCGTGCGTTCCGTCAAACATCCGCAGCGCCGAACTGATGATCGTGTCGACGATCTCGCCGTTGACCGCGGCACGCGCACCGTCGAATAGCTCTGCTTTCCCGACGGCTTCTTGTAGCGCCTCCGCAGACGTGTCGATTTCCGCGCGCCGTGACTCGAACGCTTCGGCCACAGCGAGCAGGATTCGCTTGAATCCAGGGCGGCCCATCACGTCTTCGGGAGGGAAGTACGTGCCGCCCCAAAATGGCTTGCCTTCGGGCGTCAGGAAAGCGGTTAGTGGCCAGCCACCCTGACCTGAGATGGCGCTGATGGCTGACTGATAACGCGAATCAACATCAGGGCGTTCGTCGCGATCCACCTTCACAGGGATGTAATGCTTATTGATGAGCGCGGCGATCTCGGGGTTTTCGTAGCTCTCGCGATCGATAACATGGCACCAGTGGCACCAGACCGCACCCACATCCAGAAGGATCGGCTTCGATTCAACGCGGGCCTTTTGAAACGCTTCTTCGCCCCACTCGTGCCAATCCACTGGCTGATGTGCAGCAGAACGCAGATACGGGCTTGCGGAATTCTCCAGGCGATTTGCGGATTCGTTTGTCACGAGATGAGATTATTGGATTGGATTGTCGTGGCCAGCGTCGCGCGGGTCAATCGGCTTCCGCCCCGCGAAGCCCTCGTCCTGGGCATGATAGAAACGAATGCGATCCTCGCCCAGTTTCCAGCAGAGGTAGACATCCTTGTTGTCGATACGCGCTGGAAAATCGAGCAGTCCGATATCGAGATCTTTTACGATGCAGCCCGTCGACTGGATGCGTTCGAGAGCATCGCGCACGGACGACTCGAACTTATTCCGAATCGCGCGCCACTTCGCGGCTCTTTCGTAAGGCACCTGCATTCCGCCGGACACCTGGATTTTCTCGGCCAAACCAGCGAGCTTCTTCTCCGGCTCCGCCATCTTTCGGCGGGCTTCCATCGCTTCGATAAGAACGGGTTCGAGTCGCACGCGCAGGCGTTCGGCTTCGGTTAACGAAAAGAGCTTGGATTCGCCTTCATCCGCCATTATGGCGCCCCCTGTCGGAAGCACGCGAGCTATGCCCGCGGAAAAACTGTGGAACGCTATGCTGGCTGTTACTCAACCACCGATATAGACCATTGTGCGCGACGGCGGAACGAACCCTGGCTCATTAATACGGTGCCCCTTTTCTTTCCCATGTACAACCGCCATGATTTCATCGGCTATTTCGCGGTCAGTCGCGCCGCCGCGCAGGAGCGATTTTAAATCGTGATCGTCCTTGCTGAAAAGACAGGTGCGCAGCTTACCGTCGGCTGTAAGACGGATTCGCGAGCAGAAGCCGCAAAACGGCTGCGTAACCGGAGCGATCAGGCCAATTTCGCCACGCCCATCCGCGAAACGGTATTTCCGCGCCGTTTCGCTGCGCTCGTGAACGACCTGGATCAGTGGCCATCGCGCTGCGATTCGTGCGTAAACCTCAGACGCGGGCACGACCATCGAGCGCGTCCACGCGCGGTCTGCATCGAGCGGCATGAATTCGATAAAGCGCATAATAAGCTCGCGTTCGCGTGCGAACTCCGCAAACGCTTCGACTTCGTCGTCGTTGAATCCGCGGACGAGCACTGCGTTAACTTTTATGGGCCGCAAGGACGACTTTTGCGCCTTGTCAATGCCCGCCATCACCTGGTCGAATGATTTTGTGCGCGTGATCCGTTCAAACTTGGCGCGCTCAAGCGAATCGAGGGAAACGTTGATACGATCAAGGCCGGCGGCGATCAACGCGTCGCATCGGTCGGACAGTAGGTGCCCGTTAGTCGTCATCGAAAGATCGGACACGCCGACTGCTTTCAGCCGTGAGATGAAGTCCTCAACACCGGGCCGAACGAGCGGCTCGCCGCCAGTAACTCGAACCTTGCGAATTCCGAGCCGCAATAGAAGTGCAACCAGGCGCTCGTACTCGTCCCATTCGAGCAGTTCGTCATGCGCGACGTAATGCTCCGGGTTGGCCGACCGGCAGTAGAAGCAACGAAAGTTGCAACGGTCCGTCACTGAAACGCGCAGATCGGTAATCGATCGTCCGAATTTGTCGAGGAGCGGCATATTGTTGCCTTGTCTGGCGCCTCTTTTTGATGCTTAGTCGCGGCTGACGCATGGCTGCCGCTCTCTCTTAACTCGTTACGCGGAGCCCAGGGCAAAGAAAAAGCCCAAATCCGACCTGGAGTTGGGCGACAAGTCCCTGCCCTCAAAACCCACACGAGGGGGACTTTTCTCCTTTCCAGAACGCGGCTGCCTTTCAGCAGCCCCGTGAGCGCACTCAACCGCTCGGCGAAGGGAGGCGTTGGCGTTTCCGCCCCCGCCCTCAGCCCAAACACGAAACGGGCATCGCCCTCCCGCCGTCGGTTTTTCGCTCCATTAGGCGTGGAGGGTCGGAGAAATCAACTTCATTCTACGCTGCGAACAACACTCAGTGCAACGAGCACGAATTGTGCCGCGAGAAAGTAATTCGTGTGGTCTGCCGGTGAGAGCAGCAAGCCTTCGACGCCCGGCGTTGAATTTGTTTCGCCATGCGCCGATCGGGACTGACGCTCTAAGGAGCATTTGGCGAATCGAAGTCCCACACCTGTGGCGGTTAGAAAATGTTTTCTCCTTTGTTTGCAATGGGATGCGGTGATTTTTAATCGTCGGGGTGTGGCGATTAGGCGTCGGACAGAGCAGGTCCACCTCGGCTGACGGCTTTCCTTAGCCCTTTGACGATGGCATTTTGTTCGCCATCACATCGCCAGGCTGCGGCGGGGGACGTTTGCCTATGATTATGATAGAGTTGCGGCCCGATGCGCATTTTTGTTCTCGGTGCCGGCGGCACCGGCTCTCTTCTCGCTCACTTGCTTGCGCGTCAGGGCCACATCGTCTGGTGCGGTGACCGCGATACCGATCGCGCTCGACGCTTCCTTGGAAAAAAGAGTGAAATTCGGGTTGTGGAAGCAAACGCGCGAAACGTCTGGTCGATTACACGCGCCGCGCGCGGCGCCAATCTGGTTGTCAACGCCTCGCCAGCTGTATTCAATCAGATCGTGCTCCGCGCAGCGTTGCGAGTCCGCGCGCACTATCTGGACCTGAGCGCACATCTGACGCGGAACCTGTTCAAGCCGGAGCAATACGGCTTTCACAAGCGTTTCGTGCAGAAAAACCGCGCCGCGGTGATCTGCGCCGGCGTCGCGCCCGGCTTGACCAACCTTCTGGCAAAGCGCGCCGCTGAAATGCTCGACGCCGTCGAATCTGTACAGATTCGCTTGTACGAAAGCACCGAGAGTAAAGATCCTGTATCGACCTGGTCGGCCGAAGCCGCTTACGACGAAGCTATTTCGCGCCCGCGCGTTTATCGCAACGGAAGGTTCATGCTCGCGAAACGGTTTGCTGAGCGCGAAAAGTTCCGCTTCCCGCAGCCCATCGGCGAAACGCCCGTATACCTTGCGGCGCAGGACGAAATTTGCATGCTGCCGCACGTTATATCGGCGCGCGATATGGACGCGAAAATCGGCGGCAACGACTTCGAGCGCCTATACCGGTGGTATCGGCAGGGACGTCTGAACCGTTCGGCGGGACTTGTCCGTAAGCGCTTCCCGACAACCCCAACACCGCGGCAGGTGGCGAAGTTGATCCGAAAGGGCGCTCTCGAAAACGCGCGCTTCGCGGCGGCAGTTCTGGTCCGCGGCTCGAAAGACGAGCAGCCGCTTCTATTGCGGTGGGACGCGAGTTTTCCAACGCTTTATCAGATCCGACAGCGCGGACTGATCGCGACGCCCATTTCCTACGCAACCGCTCACATCGCTGCGATGTTCGTGAAACGGTTTCCACGAGATTCCGCAGGAGTGTTCGCCCCTTCCGAATTGCCTGACGAGATTCGTCGCGCCGTCTTGAATGACGTGCGATCGCGCGATTTTCGTATCGCGATGAAAGTTACGAAGCTGAAGCAGATACCTGACGACGAATTTTAGGAGTGGCCGGTATCGGACGTTGTACGTTTACCGGTGGAATCGATAGAATGCACGTGTGCTGAAAATAGTGCGAACCGTCTGGTGTTCCTCGAACCGCTTTGCCGCCTTCGTTTTCATTCTGCTTTTTGTCTCGATCGCTACGGGTCCCGGCGCGCGCGCGGATCAATCAGCGGCGCACGACGGCGCCTCGAGGCGCCTCACGAAAAAGACAGCGTCCCTCCCACTCATTGATGGGGCCGGCTATCAGAGCGTTCTGGCGAAGTACCGGGGCAAACCGGTGATGGTGAACTTCTGGGCGACTTGGTGCGAGCCTTGCCGGTACGAGTTCCCCATGATCGTCCAGCTCGCGCATGAATATCAGCCGAAGGGGCTCGTCGTTCTGGGCGTGAACCTGGATGATGACGCCGACATGCGCCTTGTCCGTGACTTTCTGGCGAAGAATCAGCCCCCATTTCCCAGTTATCGGCAAAAGCCCGGAATCGACGTGGACGCGTTCTATCATGACGTCAATCCGGCGTGGACGGGCACGATGCCACAAACGATTTTTTACGATCGTGACGGGAAAATTGCGGGTTACTTCTTCGGCGGCCAGTCCCGACAGACTTTCGACACGGCCATCAGTGGGATTCTAACGAGTCCGGCTGGCCATCCGCCGCGCTGACGCATTTTTTTCCGAATCTCGTCCAGGGCTCTGACTTCCAGATACTCGGTCGGTTTGAGTTTTAACTGTTTTTTTCCTCAGGGTTTGAATCATCAAACCCTGAAACTTTTACACGTCAGGGTTTGAATCATCAAACCCTGAAACCCGGTGTCACGATCAAGAAATTCAAACTGACCGAGACGGACGCCCACTCATAATTCCAATTTCAACGGGAGGAATGCAATGTTTCAGACTGGAGGCAATAAATTCACCTGGATGGGGCATGCGGCTTTTCGGATCACAACTGCGACGGGAAAGGTAATCCTGATCGATCCGTGGGTGCAGTCGAATCCGATGTGCCCGGAGTCGCTGAAGAAGGTCGAAAAATTGGATACGCTGCTGATTACCCACGGACATTTCGACCACATTGCCGATGCGGTGGAACTGGGCAAGGCGCACAAGCCGCAGACCGTGGCGATTTTCGAGACGGCGGTGTGGCTGGAATCCAAGGGGGTGACGAACACGAGGGGAATGAATAAAGGGGGAACGCAAACGGTCGGCGAGATCGAAGTGACTATGGTGCACGCGGTCCACTCCTGCGGCATTCAGGACGGAGACAAAATCGTCTATGGAGGAGAGGCTTGCGGGTACGTGATTCGCCTACCCGGAGGGCCAACCGTTTATCATGCGGGAGATACGGCCGTTTTCAGCGATATGAAGCTGATTGGCGAGCTTTACTCGCCGGATGTGGCGATGCTGCCGATCGGGGATTTCTACACGATGGGACCGCGGGAGGCGGCGGTTGCGATTCGTCTCCTCGGAGTGCGCCACGTGATTCCGATGCACTTTGGGACGTTTCCTGCGCTTACCGGCACCCCTGACCGGCTCCGTGAGCTGACAAAAGACATTTCAGGCCTGGAAATTCACGCGATGAAGCCGGGCGATACACTCGGCTAAAGGTCGGCTAAAGGAGCCACTGCACATGTCGAAGATTCTGTCGGATAAAGTCGAGGCATACATGGACGGCCTTTTGCCCAAGCGCGACGCCGTGTTGGCCGAAATGGAGCGGCACGCGAAGAAGCATGATGTGCCAATCATCGGGCCAGCGTGCGGCAGGCTGCTTTCGCTACTGGCGCAAGTGTCTGGAGCGAAACGCATTTACGAGATGGGCTCGGCAATCGGCTACTCCGCGATCTGGTTTGCACGCGGAGCGGGCGGGGGATGCACCATCTACTGCACAGATGGCGACCCGGGAAACGCGAAACTGGCGCAGCAGAATTTCGAGCGCGCCGGGGTAGCCGATCAGATTCGGTTTCTGGTTGGCGACGCGCTGGAGTTGCTTGATACCGTTTCGGGCGTGTTCGATTTGATCTTGATCGACGTGAGCAAGCACCAGTACCCGGCCGCGTTGAAAAAAGCGTTCCCGCGGGTGCGGAGCGGGGGATTGATCGTGACAGACAACGTGCTCTGGTCCGGCAAGGTGACGACCCGAGCAAAAGACGAGGACACACGCGCTATCCAGCAGTTCAACAAGGCAATTTACGGTTCGGATGAGCTATTCCCAGTGATCGTGCCCTTGCGTGACGGCGTTGCCGTTTGCCGCAAAGCTTGATACAAGCGCCGAAAAGCGAGACAGGGCGAATAGAAGTGGTGCGCATAGAGCTGATTTTGGGCGCGGTTTGCACTATTCGGGATTGATCGTCGGCGGATGGCGCTAGCTTCTGTCCGGCATACGAATTCTCTCGTGACGAAATGGCGATCACGCAGTTCGCTCGGACCAAGAGCTTTTACCGCAGAGACGCGGCGGGCGCAGAGAAAGTCAGATTCAGCCGCGATCACAATTCCGCGTGCAATGATCCCGGATTAACAGGCGTGGTACGGAGCGCCTCTGACCGGAGGGGCGAACGAATGGCTCAGGACACCAACGAAAGCATTCTGCGGAAGACGCCGCTGTTCGCCAGCCTGACGGACGGTGAACGGCGCGCATTATCGACCCGAATCACAAACCGGCACTTCAATCGAGGCGAGTTGCTGTTTCAGGAAGGCGATCCCTGCGCCGGGCTGTTCCTGGTCGCCGCGGGCAAGGTTCGAATCTTCAAGCTCTCACCTTCCGGGCGTGAGCAGACGCTTGCAATCGAGGGCTCATGCAGTTCTTTTGCTGAGATTCCGATCTTCGATGGAGGCAAGTATCCGGCGTCCGCATCGGCGCTGGAAGAGACCGAAGTGCTTTTCATCTCGCGAAAGGATTTTCAGAACTATTGTCGCGAACATCCCGAGGTGGCGCTGAAGGTGCTTGCGGTTGTCGGTGGACGCTTGCGGCGGCTGGTGGGAATCATCGAGGACCTGTCGTTCACGACGGTCAGGCAGCGGCTGATTTCGCTGCTGCTGCGGCTGGCGGAAGAGGAAGGAAGCCGGGCGAACGAGGACGTGCGCATCGAGCTGGCAAAAACGCATCAGGATTTGGCGGCCGAGCTGGGAACAGTGCGGGAACTTGTGTCGCGAAACCTGAGCCGTCTGCAGGCGGAGGGATTTATCGAAGTGGAAGGCCGCACGATTGTTGTGAGGGACCTGATTGGGCTGAAGCGGGAGCAGGCAGCGTCCGAGTAGGTTAATTCATGTCTAAAAGTTCGTGGGATTGCGGGCCGAGCTAAAGCCCGGCCCGATTTTTTGTTTTGCTTGGGACGACGTTCCGCGCGTCCCGAAACACCAAAGCGGGACGCGCTCCCCGGACTGAAGTCCGGGGCTTCCACCGAAACCCCGAAACCGAAACCCCTGAAACCGTCCAAGTCGGGGACGCCGCGGCGGGCAGGCGCGCTCCCGGGACAATTTTCGCGCGCGCTGGAAGCGCGACAGTCCGCAGTTCCCACCAGCGCAGCGGCTAAAGCCGCTGAGGCTTGGGTGCCAGGCGCGACGGTCAACCGTCCCTCCGGGACTCCCGCGATATGTTTGCGCCTCTTTTTACCGGCATTCGGCTCGCCTGCCTGCGGCAGGCGAGACTTCATGCCGGCCTAAATACAATCGCCGCTCCGCGGCTTCAATCCGAGCCTTAGAATCCGCGTGTTGGCGGTGGCCAGCGGGTACGCCGCTGATTCTCGGCGCTCAGTGTGACACTTCAGGGCCTAGCACTTGGGGTGGGGCCAAAGCCCATTTTTCTTTAGCGCTGGATGGTATGACTGAAGTCATACCCTGACACGAAGACTGTCGCGCAGCTTTTTAACTGCGTGACTTAAGTCACTGCCGCGCGATGTGCGGTAGCGCAGGATTGTGAGCGTCGAGGAGGTGACGATGAGCTTCACTGCTGAAACGAATACTTTCATCAACGAACCAAAGACTTTCACCAACGGAACAAAGACTAAGGATATTGCGCTTTCCAGCCCGCAGGCGAGACAGGTGCTGGAAGAGGCCGGAGTGGACTACTGTTGCGGTGGCGGCAAATCGCTTCACGACGCTTGCTTGACCGCCGGGGCTTCCGCCGAAGAAATTCTCGAGCGTTTGCGCGAAAACAGCAAGAACGTGAATCCGGAAGTGGCGAATTGGGCTGGTGCGCCGCTGGGCGATCTGACGCGCCACATCCGCGAGGAGCACCACCAATACGTTCGCGCCGCTATATCTCGCATCGAGCCGTTGCTCAATAAAGTGAATGGGAAACATGGATCGGCGCATCCCGAACTGGGGACGATTCAAGGGTTATTCGGACAAGCCGGACGCGAGATGCTGATGCACATGCAGAAGGAAGAGTATGTGCTGTTTCCTTATATTGAGGCGATGGAGCGCGCGGCGAACGGCGGCGGCTCTCTTGAAAAGCCCTTCTTTCAGACGGTGCGCAATCCGATCCAGACGATGATGAAGGAACACGACGCGGCGGGCGATCTCGTCCGGCAGATTCGCGAGGCGAGCGCCGGTTACACGCCGCCTCGTGATGCGTGCGCGAGCTTCAAGGCGCTGTACGGCGAGCTAAAGGAGTTTGAAGCCGACCTTCATCAGCACGTGCATCTTGAAAACAACATCCTGTTTCCGCGTGCTGCAGAAGCCGAGGCTGCGACCAGCGTAAGCCCAGCCCATGCCAGCGAGTGACACGTCGATGGAAAGGACCGAAGCAGCGCGCGGCTCTTCGAGGTCGCCGGCTGCGGTGATGGAAGCGACGCGGGCGAGGGAGGCGTCGCTTTCGCGCCTGCTGATGGCCTACATCAGCTCTGGTCTGGTATTTATGCTGCTGCCGGGCACGTTCCTGGGAGTTTGGAACCTGCTGCAGATCAGCGGAAGTGAGAGCGCGGGGTTCATTTCGCCTGCGTGGCTGCAGGCACACGGGCACGCTCAAGTGTTTGGCTGGGTGGGCAGCTTTATTTTCGGAATCGGTTTCTATTCGATCCCGAAGCTACGGGGAACGGCGAGCAGTAATTTTCTCGCAGCGTGGATCTGCTGGGTGATGTGGACGCTCGCGGTCACGTTGCGTTGGCTAGGGAATGTCTATGGATGGGAGTGGCGGGTATTGCTGCCGATGTCGGCGGTTCTGGAACTGGCCGCGTTTCTGATTTTTTTCAGGGCAGTATCGCAGCATCGGCCGCGAGCTTCCGGCAAGGGCAGCTTCGATCCGTGGATTGCGGTCGTGATCGGAGCCAGCATCGGATTGCTGGCGTCGCTGGCGCTGAATCTGGGCGGGACGATCTACGTTGCACTACGCGGCGACAGCGCGGCATTCCCGCACCTGTTCGATCAGCGTTGCCTGACGCTCATTGCGTGGGGATTTCTGGTGCCGTTTGTTTGGGGATTCAGCGCGAAATGGATGTTGGTCTTCCTTGGACTGAAACCTGTTCGGCCGAAGCTGCTGTTCGCGGCGCTGGGGATGAACTTTGCCGGCATCGCGCTGACTTTCTGCGGTTTCGATGGCCCTGCGACAGCGCTGTTTGTGGCCGGCGTAGCGCTGTCGATTGTGGCGCTGCGGATGTTCGAGCCGCGCATCAACGAGCCGAAAACGAAAGGCGTTCATTCGAGCTTTCCGTATTTCATTCGCGCTGCTTACGGATGGCTGTTGCTGGCGTCGGTGTTGGGAGCCGGCGCGGCGCTGTGGGACCATTCGGGAGGGATTTGGGGCGCGTCGCGCCACGCTCTGACTGTGGGATTCATTGCTATGATGGTGCTGTGCGTCGGCCAGCGCGTCCTGCCTGCGTTCGTCGGGATGCGTCTGTTGTGGAGCACTCGAGTGATGTTTGCCTCCGTTGCGCTGCTTACGGCTGGATGTGTCATCCGCGTTCCGTGCGAGATTCTCGCGTACCAGGGTTACGCGAACTGGGCATGGTCTGTGCTGCCGGCGTCAGGTGTTCTGGAATTGGCCGGCATCGCGGCGTTCGCAATGAATATCTTCGGCACATTCATCCTTGAACCAAGCCATTTTTACAAGCAATCACTGGTGATTCCGTCTGTCGCTCAAAGGCAATGACGGAACTGCTCGAAGTGCGTGAGTCTGGGTTTAGGAAGGGTACATGATCCCATTCGATGCGGCACACAGAGCGGTCCACTATCCGGAAGACCGCAGGTTTCGCATTTGGATCCGGCCGTCCATTCTGATCGGGATCGCGATTGCGATCGCGAGCGTTGTGGCGGCGGCGTGGATCGAAGTTGCGGTGGGCGGATTGCCGCCTGTCGCGGCGGTTCCTCAGATTTATCCGAATAATTTCGCCGGCCCGCACGGGTTTCCGGTCTGGGTGCGGTACTGCCATTTCTTCAATTTTCTTTTCGTGATGCTGCTGATTCGCAGCGGACTCTCGATTCTGGTGGATCATCCGCGACTGTACTTCAACGACGGTTGCACTCCGGGGAGCGAATGGATTCGGTTTACACCTCTGAAAGTACCGCGGAACCGGCTTTGGACGGCGAAGGACGACGCCCGCTACATTTCACCGCTCGTCGGGACGCCCGGCTACCGGCACACGATCGGCATCGCGCGCGTGTGGCATTTCATCGACGTGCACGGGTTCATTGCCACGGGGATCATCTTCATCGTCATGCTGTTCAGCACGGATCAGTGGAAACGCATCGTGCCAACTTCTCCGATGGTGTTGCTGCAGGGCTGGAATATCTTTGTGCATTACGCCACATTCCACCTGCCAGCCGAGCCGAACGGCTTCTACGGGTACAACGCGCTGCAGCAGATCGCATACTTTGCCGTCGTCTTTGTCTTCGGGGTTGTGGCAATCGGGACAGGAATTGCGATGTCGCCCGCCGTTGTGAATCGGTTCCCGTGGTACGCGCGGCTATTTGGCGGAAGGCAATCAGCGCGTTCGATCCACTTTCTGACGATGTTCAGCTTTCTCGCTTTTCTCGTGGTTCACGTCACACTGATCGCGATGACGGGCTTCGCGCGCAACATGAATCACATTGTGATGGGCACGGACGACGGGAATCCGATCGGGATGTACCTTGGATTCGTGGGGATTGCTGTGGTTGTGCTTACGTGGGTCGTCGCGCATTACATTTCCTGGTACCACCCGCGCCCGCTGCAGCACGCGCTGAAATCCGTGACGTACCCCATGCAGCTTCTTACGTTGAACCGGCTGATGCCGCAGCAGAAGTATGCGGAGAACAAGATCTCGCCCTATTTCTGGCCGAACGGAAAAGTGCCGGTCCGCGACGACTGGAAGCGCATGACCGAAGACGGATTCAAGGATTTCCGGCTGAAGGTTGGCGGACTGGTGGAGAATCCGGTCGAGCTTTCGGTGGATGAGATTGAGCGCCTTGGCGAGGTGGAACACATCACTATGCACCATTGCATTCAGGGATGGAGCGGCATTGCGAAATGGGGCGGGATTCCGATGAGCAAGTTGATTGCGTTGGTTCGTCCTAAGGCGGAAGCGAAGGTGGTTGCGTTCTTCTCGTTCGGCGACGCGCTCTACGGAGGGCATTACTACGACACGCAGAGCCTAGAGAACGTGCTAAAGCCGCAATGCATGTTGGCCACGCATATGAACGGCGAGCGGCTTCCAGCGGTGTACGGCGCGCCGTTGCGCCTGCGCGTCGAGAATCAGCTTGGATACAAAATGGTGAAATGGATCGAACGCATCGAATTCATCGAGTCGGAGAAGATGCTGGGCAAAGGAGAAGGGGGCAAGAACGAGGACGATGAATATTTCGACTTGTTGCCCAACATCTGAGGAGGAAGTCGGGTGAGGAGGAGCTCAGGCGATGAGGAAGCCGGAGTCGACGGCCTGGCGGAGTGCGGGTTCCGATCACATTTTTTCCCTGGTGAGGCGGCTTCGCCTGACCTGGCTGCTGGATCATTTTCCGCCGCGACTGGTGCGGTCCGCGTACGTGTTCATCAATGGCTTTATCACGATTGCGCTGCTTGCCCTGGTGGCACTCGTGAGCCGCAACCCGTTCGTGTTTCCGTCGCTGGGGCCGACGGCTTACCTGTTGTTTTTCTCGCCGCTGGCCAAAACGAGCAGCCCGCGAAACACAATTTGCGGGCACGCGATCGGAATTCTGTGCGGTTATGGGGCTTACGTCGTGACGGGCGCCGGCGCAGTGCCCTTCGGCGTTCATCCCGGAATCTTCTGGCCCAGGATTCTAGCGGCGGCTCTTTCGCTTTCGGCGACGGGCGCTTTCATGGTGCTGCTTGGCGTGAGTCATCCGCCTGCTGGCGCGACGACGTTGATCATTTCGCTCGGAATTATTTCGAAGCCGAGCGAGCTGGTGATTATCGAAGTGGCGGTGTTGCTGCTGGTGGTTCAGGCGTTGGCGATCAATCGGCTGGCCGGACTACCGTATCCTTTGTGGAGCAGCGCAGTGCCAGATGAATCGATGCAGGATCGCGAACACCCGGGTGTGGCCGAATAACGCGCATCGATTTCATTCCCAAAAAACATCTGCGTACTTTCAATCGCCAGCTCGCGCGGACGCAGCTTTCGCCTCGGCGATGATCGCCGTCTGGGCTTCGATATTCCAGCCGGAGACGATCAATTCGGGTGCGTTCCCGAGCGACTGAGCCGGAAGATATCGCGCCGTGATTTCGCGGGACTCGCCGGGCATCAGTTCGATGTAATTGTCGGACCAGAAGACGGGCAGGGTCTCCGAATCGGCAGCCTTGGGACGAATCGCGAGACGCAGCTGGAAGACCAAGTGGCTGCTCGTATTCCGGAGATGGACGCGAACCGTGGGAGCGCTGGCGTTCGGCCCTTCGGATGCCGAAACGGCGATTCGCGCTTTCGGCAATGTTTGCAGCGCGGTGAAATCTTCGTACGACGTGACGGGCGTGAAGCGGTAGGTCGTCTTTTCCCAGTCGTACGTATCCTGTTTGGAAGAAACCCAATAAAAATTGCGGCTGACGATCGTTCCCGCGCGACCGGCGAGCGTGAGATCCACGAAGTGGACCGGAGAGGCGGGATCGAATGCGCTATCGGGGATCGTGAAGACGCGGGCGACGCTATCGGAAGGGAGGTCGACGTTCGCGTCGCGAGAAAATGTTTGGTGCATGGCGAGGTCGAACACAGAGGCCTTCGCGGTAAGGCCGGGCGCGTCCGTGTACTGGCTGCTTACGACGGCGACGCTGCGGTCGTCGTAGGAATATTGGATGTGCAGAGGCTCGCAGGCTTTCTTGACGCCGAAATATCCGCCCGCCGGTTGAAGGTAATAATCGTAGAGATGCCAGATGAGCGAGGGCCAGCCATTGTTCAGCATCCACTGAATGACACCGGTCGCGCTGTATTTGTTGCGCGAGTAAGCTTCGAACATGGCTCGCTCGCTGTCGTAGGCCATAGCCTGCGCCTTACGTTCGTAATCGGCGAAATCCGATGGAGATCCGTAGATAGCGTTCATGGCTTCTTCGAAATGGCCAAGATTCTTGAAGCCTTCCGAACCGGCGTGATAGTTCCACACGGGATTGTCGGGATGGATGTCGGCAACCGGCAGCATTTTTCGCAAACTATCCATGGGAGGAACGGCTGGGCCGGGTCCTGTTTCGGTGTTGAAGCCGAAGGCGCCGCCGAACCTGTCCGTGTACCAGTAGCCAGGCGGGACGTAGTCGTAGGGACCGCGCATCTTGACGCCGGAGGGCCCAGTCGGTGTGGGCTTCTGCGTCGCTGAAGAAATGAACGGGTTTGGCCAGTCGGAGTCGTGCAGAACTTTGATGTAGGCCTGTTCGACGTTAGGCGGCGGGGGATTATCGCTGCCGTTGAGCCAGACCAACATGCTGGGATGGCTGCGCATGCGCATGATCTGCGAACGGAGCGAGGCGGTGGCGATGTCCATGTCGGCGGGCTTCCATTTTTCCCACTGCTCCCAGAAATCGCAGCAACACCAGCCAGCCATGATTAGCACGCCGCGGCGGTCGGCGAGATCGTAGAACTCGTCCGATTCCAATTTTCCCTCGAGGCGAATCGTGTTCAGGTTCATGGCCTGAAGGTAATCGAACTGTGCTTCGAGCCGCGCGGTGGATTCGCGGAGCAGCATGTCGGGCGCCCAGCCCCCGCCACGAATGAGGATTTTCTTGCCGTTGACGAGGAAAAAGCGGTAGCCGTCCTCATTGAGTTGAGAAGTGATTTCACGAATGCCGAAGTGGATGGTCGCCTCGTCGGAAATTTGACCACTCGCAGCGACCGACGGGCGGGTCTCAGACCCGCCCCTACGACGTCCCTCGGCCGCAATAGGCGCAAGCAGAAATCGCATGGAGAGTTCGTACAGATTCGGTGAGCCGATCTGACGCGGCCACCACACCTTCGGATTCTTGAATTGAAGCTGCGCAAATTGGTCTGGCGAGAAACGGATGGCGCGAGTTTCTCCGGCTTGAAGTGTGACGGCCTGTTGAAATTGCGTGGGTCCGATGCGGCCTTCCAAGACGCCCGAGACGGAATCCTTTGATGCGTTGTGAAGTTCGGTCTGGACTGTTAAATCCGCGCGGTCGAGCGAAGCATCGGAGAAATGCGTAGAAACAAACGGATGACGCACCGCGACCGGGCCGCTCGTGCGCAAATAGACGGGACGCCACAGCCCCATGTCCTTGTCAGGAGGCGCCGGATTCCAGTCGACCCAGTTGATTCCGAGATCCTGCGGCCGCTGCGCGAAGACTTCCACTGCCAGGACTTGCTTTGCAGCGCGCCGGACATAGGGTGTAACGTCGAATTCATATGTGCGATAGGCGCCGACAACATCCGTAACGCCGGCGATCTGATGTCCGTTGAGCCAGACGTTCGCGCGATTGTTTATTCCGCCGAAGTCGAGCCACACGTGCCGGCCTGGCTCAGCTGAAGGAACAGTGAACTCGGTTCGGTACCACCACGAGCAGTTGAAGGGGCTGTCTTGAGCCATCGGGAGTAGAGAGAAGTTCGCGCCGATCGGATAAGTGGTGCCGGGAATCGAACGGAGATTCTGAGCGAAGTAGGGATTTGGGTAGATTTTATCCGCGACGAGCGCTGCGACGACGGTTGTCGGCACCGTGGCGGGGTACCAGCCTTTGGTGACGAAGCCAGAAGAGGAGACCTGCGCTCCGTCGGCGGAGATTTTGCACGAGGATTGAATCGTCCAGCCGCTGCGCAAGAAGAGCTTCTGATTGTGTTGGGCGGACGGAGCCGCTAGTGCGGCGAATGGAAGAAGCGCCGCGAAAATAAGTGGCGACGCGGCGAAACGCAAGTGCCGGATCCAGATGCGGAAGAAGTGCTGGGGTGATCTTGCCATTCTGTATGTTCTCCGTTCGACGTCAGGACGCCTAAGGCCGCGGCTAAAGCCGCTGATTATGGCGATACTCGTTTCGCAGCGCGAAAAGCGCGCTGCTCCCCCGACTGAAGTCGGGGGCTTCCACCAAAAACCGACAATTTGCCGCACGATCGTATTTTCGCTTGTCCAGGACCGCGGCTAAAGCCGCAAAACAAAATAATATGGTGATCGGATTCGGGCCGTTAGCGGCATGACTAAAGTCATGCCCTGACACGAACAGCTTATTGTGAAATCGATCTGGGGGCTGGATGGCAAACCAGATCCCTGCCTGTCCGGCAGCAGGCCCTCATGCCCATTCGCGCAAAGGCCTCGACTGGGTTTGGGATGACAGCACAGCCCAATATCGACAATGCGGACTGCCGAAAACCAACAATCAGAAGATAAACCGGGCGCCGAACTGGAACTGGCGCGGACTGTTGACGTCGTTACCGATCACGCCGAATGAAGCACCGTTTTGTGCATCGGCGAGGCTGGGGATGTTTGGATAACCCCACTGGGCATAGTTAAAGATGTTGTAGCTCGAGACATCGAAGCGGAGCTCTTTCGTTTCTGTCAGCTTGAAAGCCTTGTAGATCGAGATGTCGAGATCTCGCGCTCCGCGGGTGCGAACATTGTCAAGGTAGTCCGGGGCCGTTCCAGGAACGTAGAGATCAGGATTGCCGCCTGTTTCCGGTGCAACGAAGCAACTGTCGTTGAACCAATCGTCCGGCGTATGCGGAGCGCCACTCGCCGGATTGCACACCATGTCGGCTCGCTGATTGAACGGCGCGTTAGGCGTTCCTGAACTCGGCGCATTGATGGGCACGCCTGTGCTGATGTAGAGGATGCCATTGAGTGTCCAGCCGCCGAGGATCGCGTTCGGCACACCGCGCAAATCCACAGTCCGACCGTTGCCAACGGGCAAGTCGTACGAAATCTGCCCGGTGAACGAATACTTGATGTCCTGCGGGCTGATCGAGTGCTCGTACTGGAGGTCCCTCCAATCTTGCGCCGCACCATTGTGAGCGCCGACGAATCCCAAGGGAGGATTTCCGTCGTCTGTCATCAGCTTGCCCCAAGTGAAACTGGACAGCATGGTGAAATGGTTGGTCAAGCGCTTTTGCACTTTGGTCTGTAGAGAGTTGTATTCGGAATCGCCTGCCGGATATCCAGAAATTACGACACCGTCGTTCGCATTGCCGTCGCCGAACTGCGGATACTGTGCGAGTGCCACATACTGTGGCACGGTGGGAGATTGGTACCAGAGGTTGGTGGACGGATAGAGCGCCTCCCACTGGTTGGGCACCTGGCAGCTCGGATCCTGCGAGATACACAGCGCATCGCCGTATTGGGCGATCGTAGCCAAATCGAGCTGATTCAGGTCGACATTGCCAAACGGAATGAACAGCCCGCGGCTGCCAACATAAGCGGCGCTCACGACTACTTGGCGTGGGAGTTCATATTCCAGGCCAAAGTTGTAATTGTAGGTTGTGGGCGTTCGCTGTGAATGTAGGACGGTGTTCAAAACGATTCCGAGGTTATTGGCCAGACCTGAAGGCGGTGAGGTAAGAACCGGGACGACGCCATTTGGGAATGGGTTGCTCAACGAATAGGGAACAGTGAAGGAATCGGGCGTGCCCGCCACGCAAGGTGCATTGCCGGTATTGAAGACGCTGTTGCCGTCTGGGTTGAAGCACGTGCCGTTCCAGGTCGTCTGCGACGAGAATCCGTCGGTGTTTATGCCGGCGCTGGCGACATTCTGGGTGCTGGGGCCGTAGTAGATGCCGGCGCCAGCGCGCACAACGAAATTGGCAAACGGCTGCCAGGCAACGGCGAGGCGAGGGCCAAAGTCGTGCAAGTTGGTTGTAAACGGAGACCGATTGTTGCTGTTGACGTAAACTTCCGCGCCTGTGTAGGAAACGCCGGCCACGGTATTGGTAGCGGCCGGATCGAAATATTCCTGGCGGTCGTGGCGCTCGTTGCGGCCACCGAAAATGTCCCAGCGCAGTCCGGCGGTAACGGTCAGGTTCTTCGAAGCGTGGAAAGTATCCTCGAAGAAGGACGCATAGTAGGGATTGGACTCGGCAGCGAAAACGTCTTTGGTGAAATTGGGGTAACCGCAATCGCCGTTTCCGCCCTCGCCTCCAGGAGCGGTCGCCATGCCGACGAGGAACGAGGCGAAATCGCTGCCATCCGTCGCACTCGCAACGGACTGATCCGTAGCGCTGATGTCGAAGCAATACGTTCCAGCCGGGGCGGGCGGCTGCCCGACGTTGAGATATCGCTTCATCCATTCGAAGCCGAATGACAATGTGTGCCTACCCATGATCTTCGTGACCGTAGCGTTGGCGTCGCTGTTCTCACTGGCAAAAACAAAATTGTTGTAGTCGGCCGTGCCTCCGACGCTGCTTCCAAGATCGGCGAAATTCATGAAGGGCAGTTGCTTGAATACTTCTTCCGCGGCCAGCGACGAGGGAAACCCGGCGGTCGTGCCATTGACGCTGCCTAGATTGGTAATATCAGTGCTCAAGTAGGACGCTGGCCCTCCCTGATTTTCGTGGTGCCGCGTAAAGGAATAGCGCAACTGCAAGGCGGTGGACGTACCGATTGTCAGATCGTCGGCGATCAGGACGTTACGACCATTGGTCACGTTCTGTGCGTAGTCGGGATCCCATCCGCTGGGGAATACATTGGCGGTTGAGAAGTTCAAACGATCGTAGGAAAAGCGGCCGAAGATGTGCTGTCTCTCACTCTTGTTCCAGTCCACACGGACATCGAACTTGTGTGCGTGAAGCGGATCCAGCCCCGGCGCTTCAAAATTGGGCACCGGAGTGAAATCCGTTGTCGCCTGATCGCAGGTGACTAGATCAGGAAAATTACAATGGGGCATCTTCGATAGATACAGCAAGGCGATGGGATTGGGGTTTGGGATGATGTTTCCGGGGAATGCCTGTCGCGTGCCGTCCGGATTATCCGGCAAGGTGGGATCGTAAATGGTGAAGCCCATCTGCGAGAAGTCTCCGGTTCTTTCAGCGGTTGTAGGTACGGAATAACCCTTCTCGCCCTCGAACTGCTGTTCCTGCGTGTCCTCATAATCGCCGAAGAAGAAGAGCTTGTCCTTCTTGATCGGCCCACCGATTGCGGCGCCCTCCTGATAACGGTAGAAGGAAGGCGGTGTATTAGGAGGGTTGTCTCGCTTATTGAAGTAGTCGTTTGCCGCTAGAACGTTTGGACGAAACACTCCGAAAGCATCGCCATGGAACTGATTCGTCCCGGACTTGCTGACCAAGCTGATGACACCGGCTCCGCCGCTCTGGTATGACGCGGGCGTATTTTGGGTCTCGACGCGAACCTCGTCTATTCCGTCCTCGGGGATGCTCATCGCCGGAATGATAGCGGCAGAATTGTTTTCGGCGATTCCGAGAGGGGTGCCGTCGAGCATGTAGTAGACGGAGCCAACGAGCGATCCGTTGAACGTGTCGGCGGAGACGTCGACTCCCGGGCGTCCGTTCGAAATATTCTGGATGGACTGCATGGAGTCGCTAGAATTCGGCGAGCCATTCACTGCATTCACGCCTGCGCTCAACTGGACGAGGTCGTAAACGTTGCGCGAAACCAGCGGGACCCGGTCGATTGTCGCGGACGTGATCAGCGAACCGACGGTGGAATTGCTCGGCTCGACCAACTGTGCTCCCTCTCTTACAGTGACCGTTTCCGTGGCACGCCCGATCTTCAAAGTCACGTTGACTTGGGTGACTTGGTCGACGTCGACCCCGACCAAGGGTCTGACGCTGGTGGCGAAGCCCGTCTGATTGACGGTGATCTGGTAAACGCCGGGATTGAGCGATACGAAGTTGTACAATCCGGCGGAGTTGGTGGTCGTGTGCTGCGTTACGCCCGCCACCGTGTTGAGCAAAGTTATCTGCGCGCCCTGAATGGCTGCGCCGGAAGGATCGGTGACCGTTCCGCTGATACTGCCTCGTCCGGCCTGGCCGAACGAGATAAACGAAACGGCAAAAACCAAAACAGAAAGACAGAGACAGCGAATCGCCTTCATGACACGCCCTCCGGCCCACCCTGGTTGGGAGGCAAACGTCTATGCAGATTGTTTACCCCAGTGTTGCGTTACGTCAACGCGAAAAACTGCTGGGGGATGGTGTAGAAGTGACCGGTAGCGGAAGTGAGTTTAGATGAAGACGAATGCGGGGCGCGACGAAGACGGGCGTAAGACGCATCCCGAGTACTCGACTTACGCCCGACTCTACTACTCTGCGGGGGACGGGGCCAAGCTATCGTTTTGTGCTGCAGCCAGGGACGCGGAAACCGCCGATGCGACTGCGGTAGTCCTTATCGCCTTGCTTGAAATAATCGCCTACATACCAGAAGGTGCAGTCGTCGCTAGGATCCATTGCGGTGGTGGTGTAGTCCTCCCAGCGAAACCCGTCGGTTTGCGATGCTTCACCATCTGCAAGCACGGTTTCGTGGAATGTGAGAACTCCTTTCGGATCTTTCGCGCGGCGCGCGGCAAAACGCTGCCCGGGAAAATCGGGGCTTCCGCCGAAAGAATAGCCAACGCCGATATCGCCCTTCTTGTCCATGTCGATGCTGGGGATAAAACGATAGAACTGGTCGGGCGCATACGTGCCTTGCTGATAGAGTTGAGGATCGCCGTGCTTATCGAGGCGAAATTCGTACCAGCGAATACCTCCTGTGCCGTTGCTGGTGGAGATGGAGTGCGCCGCGAGAATCGATTCGCGATGCCCGATGCGACGATAGACGAGGCGCTGCATCAGCTTGTCGCCTTGCACGTCGAGGCGGACGTCGGTGTCCGGCTGCGGCACGCAGTGGGACAACTGGCCGTTGCAAAGGTAATGATACGGAGCGACAGGGATGCGCGTCGGACCGGTCGCTTTCGTATTGGCTGGATTGTTCCAGTCGACGTGAACCTTCCACGCATAGATCGCATCGTCTTCGTAGTTCTTTTTCAGTTGAGTGCCGCCGTCGGCCATCATGATGTTTGGCGCGCCGGCGGGCGGCAGATTTTGGCCGTCGATATCGGCGTTGTTCAGGAAATTGACGCCGTCGATGATGATGCACTGCTCGGTTGCAGGCTTGCCCTGAAGCATTCTGCTGCGGTCGGCGATGCAATCATGTTTCTGGATTACGGTGTCGCCGGTACTCGTCGGAACGTAGTAGCCGTCGGTCCAGATCGCGGGCCGAGGATAGTCGGGGAAGAGTTTGCGCGCGAAGGCGTAGCGATAGTAGCTGCCGAGCGGGTCGGGACTGGTGCTGACGGCGTAACACATTGCGAACATGCCCTTGGGCGTGTC
>JBOGNK010000205.1:0-24642 GCA_050747085.1 Candidatus Acidiferrales bacterium | reverse complement strand
TTCAGCTTCTGGTCGAGCCCGACATTCTTAAGCAATGAAGGACGCACGCCGATGTTTTGCACCGGGAAATCGCGAGTCGGGTCTCCCGTACCAGGCAGCTCTTGAGCGCTTGCGGAACAGGGAAGGCTCATCGCGAACCCGCACAACAGAATCCCGCTCAGCACGAGCAGGCGTTGAGATTGCCCTCTCCTGATGTTTGCCAATTTACGCACTATCGTTTCGACTTTCACCTCAACTACTCCTTACTCAGCCCCTCTTGGCGCCGCGTTTTCACTCTTGTTGTGGCCGGCGCCAGTTTGCGAATTTTCTTCAACGAACGCGCACTGTCCGGCAATTCCGGTGGCAGGCAGCGCATTCACGTCCCCTACAGGAGCAAGCGCCTGTTTGTCGTAGGACGGGATTTCGCCTTCGGCCCGCGCCGGAAAACCCTGTTGCATGACGATGTCCATGGCCCTGTCGATCGGGATGTGGACGATCCCGTTCTGCTTGTCAATCCAACCGTAAGTATTCAATTCCTGAACCTGGCCCGAGCAGTAGGAACCGAGATCCTCATGCGGCATGGCCTGCAAGCGCGGCCCCGGCGGCAACGGGCGTCCTTGCACGAAGGAAGCCGCTGGATTACCGCGAGGCGACTCGGCCGAAAGCCAATCGAACGTCCACTTCATCGCGAAGCCGATGAACGCCAAAGCAATGGCCAAACCCAGTCCCAACAGCAAAAGCCCGCGAACACTCGCGTCACGCCTTTCGTAACCATCCTCGCGGGTCGGCTGAAAGTCGTCATTCTCCAGCGGCATGTTCCAAGGCTCCTTCAAATCTCGGATCATTCTGCGGCAAGAGCGGCCATCTCTTCAGTTGCCACAGGAAACCGGCTACTTCCAAACCCCCGATGGCCAGCAACAATACAAAGTCGAGCGGGTGGAAGAACGGCCCGTGCCGCTGCGACCCAAACGCCGGCATGATGAGCCAGTACACGTCGATCATGCTGAGGAAGAATATCCAGGCAGCGATGAGCGACAGCGACTTCAATCGACGCTTCAGCGGCTTCATCAGGAGCAGGAAGAAGGGCAGGAAGAAATGCAGGACGATCAACACGATGCCGATGCCGGCCCAACCGCCGAACGCGCGCGCGAGATACCACGGAATCTCGTCTTTCAGGTTTCCTTCCCAAATGATCAGGAATTGCGAGAAGGACAGATACGCCCAGAGCAAGACGAACGCGAGCATCAGGTTGCCAATGTCGTTGAAATCCTCGTGAGTGACACAGTCCTTCAGAGGATCCTTATCCCAGAGCGTGCGCAGGACGAACATCACGAAACAGAGACCCGTCAGAGCCGCGACGACCATAAAAAGCATGCCGTAGATGCTGGAGAACCAGTGCGACTCGATGGACATGATCCAATCGATCGGCGCCCACGTGAGAGCCAGCCCCCACAGGATCAGGCCGGGGCCGCTGAGCTTCTCCATGCGCTTCTTCAGGCGCCATTCCTGGCTGGCAGGATCGTCCTGCTCTTTCGACCAGCGATTGAGCAGAAACGCGAGCACGCCCCAGACGACGAAGTAAAGAATCGTGCGTCCGATGAACCAACTGGGCGACAGATACCAAGCCCGATCTGCGATCGTCGGATCGGCCTTTATGGCGGCCGCGTTAGCCCACGGATAGAGTTGCTGGATGCCGAAGAAGAGAGGAATAAAGAGCAGGGCCATCAGGCCAAACGTGCGCGTTCCGGCCTCGAGCAGCCTGCGAATCGGATAACCCCACCATCCGCCGGTAAGGTGGTGCAGCATCAAAACGCCCATGCAGCCCAGCGGCACCATCAGCCAGAACACGAAGGCAAATAGATAGGACCGGAAGAATTGTCCCTGGGTGTGCGGCAGAAACGCAAAAAGCACCACAAGCGCGACGCCGACGAGGCCCGTGATGAGGGCTTTCTTTTGCGCGCGCTGCAACTGCAACGTAACTGTGTCTGATCCGTTCACTGGTTTTTTTGTCCCACGCCGGCAGGTTCTCCGCTGGAGCCGCCCTGCAAATAGCCGAGTGGCCGCGCTACGCTCGGCGTTTCATTGAGCTTCGACATGTCGGCCTGGGGCACATCCTTCACAGGGGCGTACTGGCTCAACTGCAAAGCGCGAATGTAAGCGGCGATGTGCCAGCGATCTGCTGGACTGATGCGGGATGCATAGCTGTACATCGCGCCGAATCCATTGGTCATCACGTTCACAAAATGGCCGACCGGGGCCTCGCGGAGGCGCTGCACGTTGTATGAAGGCGGATGCGAAAGTCCGCGCTGAACGATCATGCCGTCTCCATTGCCCGTGTAGTCGTGGCACGGAGTGCAGTAGATGTTGAACCGCTCGCGGCCGCGCTCGAGGTCCGCGCGAGTGATGGGGAATGGGAACGTATTCGATTCGACGCCGTTCTCCATGCCGGTATACAGAAGCGAGTCGATTTTCAAATGCCCGCGCGGCACGGTTCCAGGCACAAGCGGCCGTTCCGAACGGCCGTCCGCGAAAAATCCAGTCGGCTGCTCGGTGACGTACTTGGGCTGAACGTGCATGTCGAGGCGGCAACCGGCGAGCAAGCCGGCAAAAAGCACGGCAGCGGCGCTGAGTTGCGCGACTCTTCCGGTCCGCTTGCGCAGGCCGGAGGACTTTTCGCGTGCCGGCGATTCGACGTTAGGCCTCAATTTCGAAGACTCCATCGGGATCCAGGCTTCCAAGAAATGCTTTCGTCCTCGCAAATTCGAATTGCGTGTCCCGCGCTTCGATCAGCAGAAAATAGCGGTCCGTGGAAGCACGCGCGAAATCCGCCAGATTGAACACAGGATGGTACGGGCTCGGCATTCCGTTCAGTGCCAGCATGCCGAAAGTGGCCGTCAAGGCCGCACCAAGAATCGTCAATTCGAACGTAATCGGAATCCAGGCCGGCCAGCTATTGTGCGGGCGGCCGCCGATGTTCCACGGCCAGCTGATCACGTTCGCGTAAAAGCACATAAAAAATCCGAACAGGCCGCCGCATATCCCGCCGGCAAGCACCAAAGCGGGCAGCCAGGTCCGCTTGAATCCGACCGCCTCCGAAAGACCTTCCACAAAGATCGGCGAATACGCGTCGATTCGGCGGAAGCCGGCGGAGTACGTCTTGCGCGCCGCTTCGAGCACTTCGTCGGGCGTCTCAAATTCCGCGATCAGGCCGTAGAGCTGTTTCGGTTTCATGCGCCTATCCCGCAATCTCCGGGTTCGGATTTCGCACGCGCGCCAGATAGGTGGTGCGCGGGCGCGTGTTCAAATCAGCCAGCAAAGTGTAATTACGCGGCTGCGCCTTCCAGCGCGTAACGTGTGCGTTCTTGTCGTTGGTATTCCCGAACATGATCGCGCCTGCCGGACACGCCTGCTGGCACGCCGTCTGAATTTCCAAGTCGCGAATGGTGCGATCTTCTTCGGCCGAACGAATCTTCGCCGCGTTGATGCGCTGCACGCAGTAGGTGCACTTTTCCATGACGCCGCGGCTGCGCACGGTGACATTGGGATTGCGCACGCCATAAAGACTCGGCGTCGTGTAATCGGAGAACAGGAAGAAGTTGAAGCGCCGGACTTTGTACGGGCAATTGTTGGAGCAATAGCGCGTGCCGACGCAGCGGTTGTACGTCATGTCGTTGAGGCCTTCCGCGCTGTGCGTCGTGGCTCCCACCGGGCAAACGTATTCGCAGGGTGCGTTCTCGCACTGCATGCAGGGAAGAGGCTCGAAATACATTTCGGGCGCTTCCACTCCGCCGTGGAAGTACGTGTCTATGCGGATCCAGTGCATGGAGCGCCCGCGATCCACTTCGTCCTTGCCTACCGTCGCGATGTTGTTTTCCGAAACGCACGCGACCACGCAAGCATTGCAGCCCACGCACTTGTTCAAATCGATGGAAAGGCCCCACGCGTATCCGGTGCTGTAGTCGTAATTATGGTAGAGGGACAGGCTCTTGTTTTCGGTGCTTTCCGGAACCTGCGCGAATTTCGGATCGCGCCGGAACTCGTCAAGCGTTGCCACCTGCACGAGTTCGCGCTTGAAGGCGGTCACGCTCTCGTCGTCAGATTCGACGCCCTTGTTGTTGATCAGGTATTGGTACTGCACGGTCGCGAAGGTGTACTTCTTCCCGGTATTCGTGATCTGAACCGGCCCGTCGGCGATCCATGGCGCGGTCGATGTGCGCAACGCATACGCATTGAAACCGTATACAGGGCCGAGTTCGCCATTCTTGCCCATATCGCCGCCAGGACCAACTTCAAGATGCGGCGTGTACATGACCTGCCGGCCGTAGCCGAGATGCACGGTGATCGCGTTATCCGCGTGCCCGATCGCGAGAAAGACGCCGCCGTTCACTTCGCGCCCGCCGTAACGCAGCGTCACATAGTCGCCATGATTCAACTTGTGCTGGCCGGCTGTGGCGGGACTCATCATTACCGCGTTGTCCCACGTAATGCGCGTGATCGGCTTCGGGAGTTCCTGCAACCAGAAGTTGTTGGCCCAGCTGCCGTCGAAAATCGTCGGATCGGCGCGGAACGCCAGTTCAAATCCGTTCGCCTGAGCGTGCGAGGTTGCGGACGGCTGCTGCAAAAAGTCGCGGTTCAATGGAACCGAAATTGGCGGCAGCGCCGTATTCGCCAGGACTCCATCGTGCAAAGTGACCTGCCAGAAATCCTCGAAGTTCTTGCCCTTCGACGCGCCCTGCGCTTGCCAGTATCCCTTCACGACGTCATGGGGGCTGAGCCCATCGTCACCCGTCAGAGTAGCGATCAACTCGTAATCTGAGTGGCCGCCATAGAGGGGCGCGATCAGCGGCTGCTGGATACCAATCGTGCCATCGTAGGCCGGTGCGTCACCCCAGGATTCCAGGTAGTGCGCAGCCGGAATATGCCAGTTGCAAAGCTCGGCGGTTTCGTTTCGATACAAACCGGAATAGACGCGCAGCGGCGCCTTCATCAGCGCGGACTCGAAATTAAAATCCACCGGCGCGTTGTATACGGGATTGCCGCTCAGAATTACGAGCAGCTTCACCTTGCCGCCATTCAAATCGTTAACGAGATCGTGCAGCGAATCCGTCTGGTTCACGGGGTTCGCTTCGAGCGGCTGCGTGTAATAAAGCGTTTTGCCGACGTTCTGCAGGGCCTCGTTCATCGCATTCGCCAGCGCGTGAACGATCGGAGGCTGCTGCTCACCGGCAACCACGAGGCTTGCGCCGCGATTCTTCGTAAGATCGCGCGCAATGGCCTGCACCGTTTCCTGCGGCACGGCCGACTGACTGCCGCCTCCACCTGGCAGCGCAATACCAATTGCCACGGCCAGTTGGCGAGCGAACGTTTCAACCTCGCTCGCACGCATGCGAAGGCGATGATCCGCCATTGCGCCCGTGCTGGTGGGCATGGTTTCGGCGGTGTACAGTCGATTCAAATTCTGGCTTGTGCCGTCAATGCTGCGGCGCGAAGAAAAGTCGCGCGCGTGACGCACGTGTCCGGGGCCCGAAACCAGGAAATCCGAGTCCAGAGAAACGATGACGTTCGCCTGGTCAAAGCGATAAACCGTGTTGACCGGCTTTCCGAAGGCCAACCGAGCGCCTTCAAAAGCCGAATCTCGGTGGCAAGGCTCGTACTGATGCCATTTCGCCTTCGGAAACTGCTTCAGCAGCTTTTGAATCTGCGCCGAAAACGACGGAGAGCTGATCGTCTCAGTCAAAAGGTACAGGCCGGCACCGGACTGGCCGAGCGCCGCCTTCTGATCGTGCATTTCCGCTACAAATTGATCCCAACTGCTGATGTTGCCGTTATAAAGGACCGTTTGGGACCGCGCGGGATCATAAACGCCGAGGACCGACGCCTGCAGGAAAACGTCCGTGCCGCCAAGGCTGCCAGGATGCTCCGGATTGCCTTCGATCTTCGTCGGCCGACCCATATGGCTTTCGACCAGCAGACCCGTGGCAACGCCTTGCTGCGTCATCGAAGTGGCATAGAAGAGCGGCTTGCCCGGAATAATGTCTTCCGGCTGGCGAACGTACGGAACAATGTGCTCGTCCGGCAGGATCGTGCAGGCGCTAAGGCCTGCCGTAGCCGCTGTTGCGGCCATGATCTTCAGCAAATCACGACGGTCGATACCGTTCTTTTCGTTCTGAGGCGGCTTCGCGACTCCCGCAGGAGCCAATTGAACAAGATTCTGCGTTTCCGAGAGCTGCTCTTGCAGGTCCGCGTGGCGCAGCCAGGCTTCCCACGGACGCGGCCGCGCTACTTCTTGCGCATCAGGAGCTGCGGGGACGCTGGAAGACTGCAACCGGCCGGGAGCGTCCGGCAGGTCAGAATCCCTGAATTCGCCCTCTCTTGCCGCAAGGAACTCCGGCTGATTGTTGAACTCCTCGATGCCCCTCCACTCGCGCGGCGCGTTTGCCGAGGCCGAACGAACGACGGCATCGGAGCCAGCCGGTTTGCGCGACTCGGGATTCATCGCTTTGGGATCGGAGCTCATTATGATTTCACCGATGACATGTGTCGCAGTCCTGTAAGCTGGCCACTTTGTAATCCTTCATCAGCTGCCGTCCCATCGTGAGCTGATCAGTGTACTTCACGCCGTTGTATGTGACCGGATGCACCGACGATGGCTGCTGGTAGTACGGGTTAAAGACTTCGGATCGAGGCCGCAGGTTTTTGGACGGCTGCCTGTGGCAGTCGATACACCACGACATGTACTCCGTTCCGAACCTATAGGTCAGCGGCATGCTGGCAATCGGGCCATGGCACGTTGTGCAGCCCACGCCCATCCGGACGTGGATCGAGTGATCGAAATAGACGAATTGAGGCAATTCATTCACGCGCAGCCATGAAATGGAGACATTGTCCCGATAGCTTGCACGCACCGGCTCGAGCATTTCAGCGTTGGTCCAAATCTGCGAATGGCAACTCATGCAGGTTTCCGTGGGCGGCAGACCGGCGAACGCCGATTTCTCCACCGACGTATGACAATAACGGCAGTCGATGCCGAGTTCGCCCACATGGTGGCGATGGCTGAATGGAACCGGTTGCTGTCTCGTAAGGCCGATGTTGCTGTACCAGGCCGATTCCTCGATCTGATACAGCCCGTACGTCAAGACGCCGATCAGGATCACGATCGCAACGATCGACAGTTTCGAGATCAGGTTTGAGCTGCGATGGAAGACCTGGGCCATAGTGAACGCAAACGTCGCTTAGGCGGTTTGCTCCTTCTTTTCAGTTTTGTGCACCAGCGCCCGCATTTCGACGATCGAAATCATCGGCAGGAACCGGATGAACAGATAGAACAACACAAAGAACAATCCAAAGGATCCGAACAGAACGGCCCAATCCCATCGCGTTGGATAGTACATGTGCCAATACGAAGGCTCAAATTCGCGATGCAGGCTGACCGCGATAATGACGAATCTCTCGAGCCACATGCCGGTATTCACCACGATGGAGACCGCGAACAGCGCCCATGGGCTTCGTCGAACACGCCGGACCCACAGCAGTTGCGGGATCGCGATATTGCAAGCAATCAAGGTCCAATAAACGTACAGGTACGGCCCAAACATCCGGTTCATCATCATGTAGCGGTCAAACGGGTTGCCGCTATAGAAGGCCATGAACGTTTCCATCATGTAGCCGTAGGCGACGACAACGCCGGTGGCCAACATCACTTTGCCCATGATGTCCAGATGCCGGATGGTGATCATGCCGTCGAGGCCGTAGTACTTGCGCAGCGGAATCGCCAGCGTCAGCACCATGGCAAAGCCGGAATAGATAGCACCGGCCACGAAGTACGGCGGAAAGATGGTGCTGTGCCAACCCGGCGTGAGGCCGATCGAGAAGTCGAAGCTCACCACGGTGTGGACCGAAACGACCAGCGGCGTCGCAACACCAGCCAACAGAAGCGATGCGACTTCATAGCGCTTCCAATGGGAGGCCGAGCCGCGCCAGCCCATCGACAGGAATCCGTAGGTAAGCTGGGATACTTTTTTCTTTGCCTTGTCGCGCAGAGTGGCCAAATCCGGCAGAAGCCCGACGTACCAGAAGAGGATCGATACCGTCATGTACGTCGAAACGGCGAATACGTCCCAAACGAGCGGACTGCGGAACTGAGGCCACAACCACATTACGTTGGGATAGGGCAGCAGGTAATAAAACAGCCAGGGACGTCCCATATGCAGCAGCGGGAACATTCCGGCGCAGGCCACCGCAAAAATCGTCATTGCTTCGGCGAAGCGATTGATGGAAGTACGCCACTTCTGGTGCATTAACAGGAGGAACGCGGAGATCAGCGTTCCGGCGTGGCCGATTCCGATCCACCAGACGAAATTGGTGATCGCAAAGGCCCAGGCGATCGGGATATTGATGCCCCAAATCCCGACGCCCCGGAAAAAGAGGTAGCCCATCGCGATGTTCAGCATCAGGAACAGCGCGCAGGCGATCGCAAAACCGCCCATCCAGCCCTTGGTCGTGCCGCGAGTCAGCACGATCGAGCTGAGTTTGTCGGTGACAGTACCCATCGTGTAACCCGGCCTAACTAATGGGTCCTGTCGTTCCGTTACTGTTGTCTGTGATCCTTCAGAATCCACTCAGCGTCCTCAGAGTTTGCACTGCAGGATGCTTCGAAACATTTTGAAGGGCTAAAACCAGGCCAGCAGAACCATCCGCGCTGCCCCGCGACGGCGGCGATTCAGTCCGAGCAATTCGAGCCGTGCGCGACGAACTTCTCTTCGCGCCCCGATTCCGCACTCGATTCGGAATCGCAGGCTCCCTCAGGACCGACAAGCATAAGACTGGACTCATGCCGAAAGCAAGCAAAACCAGAAAAAAAAATTTGATCGTGTAAAAAGTTTTCCACTACTCGTGCGGCGACTTTTTCGGCAAAAAAGATTGGAATATTCCGATCGTTCTCTTTTGTTGGCAGTCGCTAAGTCACCCACCACACTCCGATCGGCAAGATGTTTTATTTGGTGGTGCAGAGCAGCGTCAGATCGGGATCGATCAGCAATCGCGTTGGGCGCACGCGCGACGAAAAGCGGAATGTGGTGTCGGGGCCGGTCGTCACCACTGTCCCCAGGCGCAACGGCGCGCCGTCCGGACGAGCGGCGTAAATCGGAACCGCCGCAGTAAACAAATCATCGACGCCATCCTGCTTCAGAGTGCCGGCCACGATGAATCCGCGCCGCAGTCGACGGGTTTCGTACAGCACGCTGTATTGCGGAACGCCCGTGTTCCTTACCCACTCGCCGAAAAACCAGTTCAATGTGTGGTCGCCTTCCAGGTCCATCGATGGCGTCATTTGCTGCTCGAGGGCACGCTGAAAGTCCGCGGTCGAAAGCGGTTTGAAGCGATACTGCGTCAGAATCGTCTGCAGAAATTCGCGAAAGCGCGCGTCTGGATCGCGCGACGATGGGTCGCGCAGCATCTCGCGAATCATGTGCATCACCCAGGTTCCCTTGTCGTAGACGATCGTGTTGTACGCGGTGGGATCTTCGGAAGATGCCAGGCGGTAACCGAGCGTTAGCGGGCCGGCTTGCTCCACATCACGCGCGGTGCCAGGCGCCGGCGCTAGAAGCGCGGAACGAAAGAGCTCCAGCCAAGCGTCAAGACGATGCGAGGCGGGCTTGCGGCTGTCCGCATATAATAATGAAAGATAATTCGCCATTCCTTCCTCGATCCATACGTCGCGATACGTAGCCGCCGTGGTCACATTGCCCCACCACTGATGCGCTACTTCATGGAACGGCATGATGTCGTGCGCCATTCGTTGCGACAGCTCTGTGATTCCCGTGTGCTGATCGGGCGGCAGGAACGCGTACGTCGAGAGGTATACCAGTCCGGGCCAGCCCTGGCCCACAGTTCCGGGAATCTGCGAAATTTCCAGGCTGCCAAACGGGAAAGGCCCATCCATTCGTTCGTAGAAGTGGATTGAATCGAGAACCTGCTCTCCGAGGGTCTTCAGCACGGATGCCGGATCCGGTGGAGGAACGTCCAACGTGGCCGAAGGAAGGTTAGGCAAACCGGGCCGAAGCGGCGGCTGCCGAAGCGGCGACTGGCGCTGAAGATGGGCCAGAATGGCAGTTTCAAGTTCCCCGTTCGCGTACAACTGAATGCGCGGCTCGGAAATGTTTGCGGTCGCTTCCTTGTATTCGCCGAGATTGAATCCCGCGACGGCGAGTGGCAGTTGCGAAACCCAGCGGCCCGATTCGAAGTCGCCCTCCTCGTGTGACTCGACTTCCTTGCCCGTCGCAACCAGCGTGTAGCGCTTGGGCCAGCGAAACGACAGGTCGAATGGAGCAAAATCGCCGCTGCCCGCCGGGTGCGCGTACCAGGTTTCATGCTCGCCGACGTATTCGACACCGTTTCCGGCGTCGCTGATCACGCTGCCGTGGTACGACACGGCGAGTTGAATCTGCTGCCCCTGGCCGGCGGGCGCGGGAAGCACTACAAGCATCGTGTCGTTGCCGCGTTTCTGGATCTGACGCTTGCTGAGGTCCTCGTTCTGAAAATAAACGAGCGGCGCACCACTCGCGTCCTTCACGTTCGCAACGGCAAGCTTGCGCGAAAGTTCAAGCGGCACGACGCGGTCGCCCGCGCGAACCGCTTTGATCTTCATAGTCGTTGTGCCGTCGAGCGAAAGGTCGTCGGCAATTTTCGTATCGATTTTGTAGCTGACCGGGAGGAATGCGTCCATCGAGCCTTGCGGCGCGTCCTGCGCCCGAAATGAAGCCCATATGTCGTAGCCGAACGCACCATTCGCCAGTCGCCTCGGATTGCCGAAAAGAACTTGCTCTTCGCGGCGCTGATCCACCATAAGATCGATGATTCCGTGCGCATCGCTCAGAATTCCGGCGTAAAAGTACGGGCGCGGCGACGTGGAGAGCCAATCTTCGAGGATGCGCAGCGAGTGCCACGCGTTTGTGTTCGCGAAGATAGGATCCCAATTTTCGGTGAAGTCCGCATCGGATGAGGGCACGTCTCCCGCGCGCGTCAGTTCACGCGAGATTTCTTCCGCGGTATCGTCATCGAAGCGAAAATAGGCGCGTGAGAAAGACTGATCGAGTATCGGAACGCCCGTAAATTCGGCAAGCGAGCGGCGTTCTCCGGGATCATGCGGGATGGCGATCGCGTGGCCTCGTCCCGCGAACACCATTCCGGTGATGCGCCCCCCGAGCGGCTGCACGAAGGCGATCTGTCCGTCTTCCAGCGTGATGCTGAGGACGTCGCGACGCAAACTGAGGAATTTGATTTTATAGACGCGCGAGGAATCGGGCCGTAAGGCGTTCAGCGCTTGGTAGAGAGCGCGCGGATCGCCCGGTACTCCAGAAGCGGGCGATGGTGCGCCGGCAGACGGCGTCGGAGTTTGCGGCGGTTGTTGCGACTGCAGAGATGGAGACGTTAACTGCTGTGCCTGACTTGGGGGCTGCGATTGTGGCGGGGCGATCGCGTGAGCCCGAATCGCCGCCAAGCAGACCGCGAGAAAAAGGATCAGCGCGGCAAGCGAAGGTCTTGCGAAGTGCGGCACGCCCCGACTGTACCCCTTAGGACAAGGGCCAGCAAGCCGAGTACGGCTGTGGCGACTCACGTTGATTAAAATTGATATGTGCGTATCGCCATCATTGCGGCGCTGCTCGCGGGCGCGTGTGTATCCGCGTCGGCCGACACGATCATATTGAAAAACGGGCAGAGGATCTTCGCCTCCAATGTGACCGAAGACGCCCAGCATGTGAGTTATGAGACACCGGCCGGGCGAATGTCGATCCCGAAAGCCCTGGTTGCCAGGGTGGAGCACGACGACCAGACCTACACTCCCGCTACAGCCGCGTCGCACCTCACGATCACTACGCCAGCGATTGAGCCGGTTCACGGCTACGAAACCATTTCCAAGCTGACGGTCCACGACAATTCCATCGATTATGCCTATCTCGCGACGCTCGAAACGGCCGCGCGGGCGGGTTCGGCGGATGCAGCGGGCAAGGCTGCGGCTGCACATTTTGCGGCGGCGCAGTTTCTGATCGCGCAGGGAAACATGGATTCGGCCATCGACCAGTACAGGCAGGCGCTTGTGTTCGCGCCAGACAACGTGGCGCTGCTGCTGAATCTCGCGTCGCTCGAGCTGCGACAGAGCCAGTTCGCGGCCGCGCTCGATCCGCTGCAGCACGCGCGCGACATTTCGCCGGCGTCAGGATTGCAGGCGGCGATCATCGCCAAGCTGATGGGCTGGGCCTATTACGGGTCGAACAAGCCCGATCAGGCGGTCAAGGAGTGGAAATTCTCCGAGCAGCTCCATCCCGACCCGGAAGTTGAACAGGCGCTTGCGAAGGCACAAAGGGACCAGACGGAAGAGGCGGACTACCGCGACGGCAATTCGGAGCATTTCACGTTGAAATATTACGGCGGAGCGGCGCCGGATCTAGCGCGGGAAATCCTGCGCACGCTGGAAGACGACTTCAACGATATTCAGTCGCAGCTCGATTACACACCGACCAGCCAGATCAGCGTGATCCTTTATACACAGCAGGCATTCGAGGACATCACGCGGGCGCCCGGTTGGGTCGGCGCGATCTACGACGGCAGGTTGCGCATTCCCGTCGAGGGACTGACGTCCGTCACGCCCGACCTCGCGCACGTGCTGAAGCACGAACTGACGCATAGTTTCATCACCCAGAAGTCCGATGGGCGCGCACCCGTTTGGTTGCAGGAGGGCGTGGCGCAATGGGTGGAGGGCAAGCGCAGCACGGACGACGCATCCGCGCTCGTCAGTGCGGCGGAGCAAGGAACAGCGCCGAGCCTGAAATCGCTCGAGGGATCGTGGATGTCGTTATCGGGAGATTCCGCGTCGATGGCGTACTCGTGGTCGCTGGCCGTCGTCGAATCGATTATTCAGAACGGCGGGACCACGGACGTGAGCCGGCTCATCGAGAAAACCGCAACGGCTGCGACTCCCGAGGACGCGGTTCGCGAAGCGCTTCACTCCGACTACAACGACCTTCAGCAGCAAACCATCGAATACCTCAAGTCTCAGTATCTCAGGTGAAATAACACCCAGTGCGACTGCGGCCCGATCGAGGGGAGGGTATGTCCTACTGTGGCAGTACCATCATCGTTGTCAGCCGGCCGTCAAAAGGCTCGAAAGTGGCACCGATTCTCTGGTGTCCTGCTTGAAGGTCCACCGACCAAAAGAGCGAAGCATCATCTTTGCCGCTCCAGTTTTCGAATCTAACGGATTTAATCGTGAGGTTCGTGCCTAAAACCGCCCGTAGTGTTTTCAACGGAATGTGACTGATGAATGCTTCCTTGTGGTCCGGCGTGTATTTTGCGCCGGCCCGGCTTAGCAAATCAATTGCACGCTCGTTGCCCCACCCCGGATGTGAAACGAGGTCGCGGGTAACTTTGCTGAGTTCGTCTGAGTGTACCCACCGGCCCCACACCAGCACATTCTGCGGACGCCAGGAAGCCCCAAATGCGAAGTGAGCGCCGAGCAATGTCGTCCACTCCACTTGGGACACGTGTTTGCCCTTCACTACCATCGGGTTAAAGTACAGAGGACCCGTGACCGCAGCATCGAAACTCGTGAATTCCTGTGATCGCCGGTCCAGGGGCGTCGAGAAAGTAATCCGCAGCTTGCACAGGCTCGCGGGCAGGTCCGGGTAAGCAGCCAAAAGGGTTTGCCGGACGTGCGAATAGGTCATTTCTTCCCGGCATTGCGAGTTGCTGACCTGAGAGGCCGCGCGGGAGGAGCCCATGAAGACTGTAGCGAAAACAAGTAACGCAACCGTGCTGCTAAGGGATTGTGACATTCGTATCTCCGATGATCTTCCATCGTTCGGGTATCCCCACACCGCCATCTGCCTATTGGCAGCGGAATTGGCGATGGTGGCGCACTATGAATCGTGGGCTTCGCCGGTGGATGTGCTGGAACCTCGAAGCGATTGAATGGCGCCGAATCCGATCAGCAGGACGGCAAGCGCAACGCCAAGCCACAATACGAACTTGTGTGTTTCGGTCCACGGACGAGGATCGACCCATTCCGAGTTGGATTCTTCCGTGCCTGCCTGCGCGATAAGCGCGGCTTCCATCTGCTGCTCGTCAACGCGCCGAGCCAAGTCGTACTGTGGCGTCCTGGCGGCGCTATCGCCGTAGAGCAAGCGATAGCTCCTGCCGGAACTTTGCTCGAACGCGATTCGTTGCGTGGCGATGTACACCGCGGGAGTCACTCCGGGCAGCGGTTTGTCGTTGCCATTGGCGATCTCGACTCGAAGGTATCGTTCTGCGTTTACCTCGATCGGCACCGTGAGCTGTTCGAATTCGCGCCCGCGTTGTGCGAAGCGATATACCTCGCCCGATCCAACCCCGTACCACTGTGAGCCGTCAGAGCTGGACTCGATCGTCACTTCGCGCACGAATTCGCCAGGATCAACCCGGAAACGTACCTCGCTCAGCGGGAAGGCGCTGGCCCCCAGATCGGCGGACCACGCCGTTTGGTCAGACGCCGTTGGAGACGCTGCGACGAATTTTGCGCGCAGTTGCTCCCGCTGCTGTTCGGCCGCGGGTTTCAGCATGATTTCGCTGCTTGTCACGGGAAATTGCTTAGCGGCATCCAGTATGCGCACGCGCAGATAGCGCGCATTATTCGGCGAATAACTCACCGTCGTCGTGCCCGAATGCCCTTCTCGCGGAAAGCGAAAAATGGGCGCGCGTTCCTGAACGATGCGCCAGACTCGGGCATCGTCGCTCGCGGCGACTTCCACCCACTCCATGAATTCGCGTTCGGGCGCATCGATCTGAATTGAACTGTGAAATCCCTGGATGTCCTTCAAGTCGAGCACGAGCTGCGTGTAATGGCCCGGTGCGAAGCTGTTCTCCAGAATCGTGGCGGCTTGCGAAGGCACCGGTTGCGATGCTGCCACTTCTCCGCGCAAAACGTACGGCACTTCCGCGCCGGTTTCGTCGATTACGCGCAGATCGGCAAGCCCAGGCGATGCATGCGCGTAAACATCCTGAGGCACCTTCAAGCTGACGAGCCGCGGCGAGTGCGTAGCGGGAAGATCGATCGCGCGCGAGTAGCGCCAGTGCTGCCATGCGGGCGCAGGCGAAGCGCCGAGGACCGCTACGGCACAGAAAAGCGCTATGACGAGAAAACCGTGCAGACTCCCGAGGGAGCGGCGCCGGGCGTGTACTCTCATGGGTGACTCGGTTTCAGACGCGTCTTGGACCGCTTCTGATAGAAGAAGGAGACGGCCAGCAGTACGAGTCCGAGAACGAAGAACGAAACAATGCGATAGAAAGTGGTGAGGAACGAAAGATCGAAGAAGAAGGCTTTGCCAATCGCCAATCCAAGCAGAGCCAGCCCCTGCCAGCGCAACGGCGCGGATTTGCGAATGACGCCTGCGACGAGGAGCACCAGCGCGTAAGCGACCCAAAGCAGCGAAAGCGCGAGTTGCTGCGCGTGCTCGCGGTCGATTCCGAGCGAAGGCATACGCCCGAACAGATCCCAAACATCCATTGAGAGCGCGATCAGAAATACAAAATTAGCGGCGATCTGGAGAAAGAAGAAGAAGTGCGTTTCCGGTTCGTCCAATTGGCAATCGGAGGTCCGAGCCAGGAAAAATGCCGCAACCCAGCATGCAGCGCAAACGGCCAGCGTTAAGAAGCGTTCGTTGAGCAGGAACGTCGAAGTGGTCTGCGCCGTGAAGACCACAATGCCGAGCCTCAGGGCCACCAGAGCGAACAGGACCAGACCCGCCGCCCGCAGCGCAAGCGAGCGGGCACGCAGGCCGCTCCAGATCAGCACCAGTCCCTCTGCGGCAAAGGCGATCGTAATCCATTTGCCTTCCAGGCGAATGGGAATCGCAAGAGTGGCGAAAGTGAGCGCCAGACCGTCGTAGAGCATCCGCGCGATCCGATTCGACGCGGAATTCTTGCGTGGCAGCGCGCGCCCGGCAAACAAGTGCGCGGCTGCAAGCGCCAGGACGGCGAACGTCAGTCCCCAGCGATATTCGGCCCATAGCATCAGGCGCAGGGCGACCAGATAGGAGAACACGTTGGTGACCACGACGCCGATTTCCAGCGCGGAAAGCTCGCCATCGCGCAAACTGCGCGCAGCCGGGAGAGCTGCGAACAGGACGAAGAAAGTCGTCGCGAACAGCAGAGTGGCCGTCAGTTCGCGAGCGAGGTAGAAATCCGAATACCAGCCCCAGAAATAAATCAGCGTACCGGCAAAGACAATCGGCGCAATCGACCGCCATTTGCGCATCCACGCAATGGCCAGCATTCCGCCACCGAGCGCGATCAAATAGCTGAACAAGGCGACTTCGGCGTTCTCGCCAGTGCTTACGAGAATCGGAGTCAGCAGGCCGCCAACCAGCGCCAGTGCCGCGATCCGCTCCGAATTTCTGCCCAGCGCGACAGCGACCGTCAGGCAAGTGACCACGATCATCAAGGGGAAGGCGAGCCCCTGCGAAAAAATTTGGTAGTAATGCCAGCCGGCCCAGATCGACAGATACAGGATAGCGGCGCCGAGTCCGGTGATTCCCTCGGCATAGTAGGTGTAGCCGCGTTTGAAGATCCAGTGACTCACCGGGTACAACGCGGCGCCTGCGATCAGCCCGATGGTGATGCGGCCGACAGGCCCGATCCAGTTGTTGTCGAACGCATACTTCAAAAAGAACGAAACCGCGACCGCAACCGCGAGAATTCCAACGTAGTTGAACCAGCGGCCCGCGATGGTGCTTTCCACGTCGCGATCCTCTATATGATGATGGGCGGGCGCCGGGATTTGGGTCAGCGGCGGACGAAGCGGCGCGGCGGATTGCATTGACGCGGGTGTGTGAGGCACCGGCATCGCCGTTGGAGCAGGCCTCGCGGGCGCCATCGGGCGCGCGGGCTCATGTATCTCGACGGCAGGAACCCGCGAGGCAGCCATATCCGCCGGTTGCGGCTTCGGGGCAGAAGGATTCGGTGCTGGCGCCGACGTAGCAGGGCGCGCTTCGCCGCCGGTGACTGCCGTAATCCGCTGGCTCAGCGACTCCAGCCGTCGCTCAAGCTCATATATTCGGTTGATGAGCTTCGGAATTTCGCCGACCGTTCTCGTCAGGCTCGACACGCGCACGATGGCGACGATGGCGAGAATCGGAACGACGACCAACAGAAAGATCGCAGCAACAACGATGAGGAATTCCATCGGATTCATGTGGAATATGCCGGGTTCAGGCCATTAGAACACGGCCAATGACCTCTCACAATGGATCGCTGCCTGAGCGGTACGTGTTAGGTAACGGCGGCGTGAAGTTTGCTGTTTGCAGTCTGAGTTTCAGGCAGGACGCGTGCTGCTTCTTTCAAGAACAGAGGCTTCCATACTGTGGAGTTTACCCCACAGTTTTACCCACGGTCAGCGGCGGCGCCGGTACGCGACTTGTTGGCCACCGCGCGATGGAATTGGTTTTTGTCGTCTCCGAAGGTCGTCCGAAACAGCGAAAAGATACGTTGCGCGGGGCGGGAAAGTCTGGCAAAAGGGTGTGCACGTTCCCCGGGGAGCTTCCCTCATGAATATTGTTACGAGGCACGAAGGCGCCGCGACGATTCTCGCATTGAGCGGCGACATCACGCTCTACAACACGCCCGAGGTGCGCAAGGCGATCCTCGGCTTGTTGAAGGAGAAGCGCGTCGCCGAATTGCTGGTGGATATGCGTGCCGTGCGATACATCGACAGCTCCGGCGTCGCATCGCTGGTCGAAGGACTGAAGGCGTCGAGGGACCTGGGCAGCCGGTTCGCGCTCTACGGCCTTACGAAGACCGCGCGGGAAGTGTTGGAGTTGACCCGGCTGATGCGCGTGTTCGAAGTACACGAGACCGAACAGCAGGCTCTCGCTGGAAATCCGGCTAAATCGGACGCGGCGCGAGGCGCCGGCAATCGCGGGGTGTAACGCGAGCGGATTGGATGTAATGTGCCGGCTGCGTCTGTGCCAATCCTGAATGCTTTTTGTTTGCAGCCTCCATTTGCGCTTCGATCGGCGGCACACGAGCTGGCAAGGCATGGCCGAGCTTCGTTGCAAGAGTGTAAAAGACCTGTGGCCCAGTACGGGAGCGCTATGAAGGTCGCCGGGCATCACTAGATCGCGCCGCTAACTTCGTAGCACGGCGGAAGCGCACGAATCTAAGGAACATCGAAGTTCATCAACGCCATGGGAATGACTCGCAATATCGGCGCGGCAACGATTGATGGCCTGGCCTATCTCGGCGGCCTGACGCGGCTCGCGGGCGGGACGACGCGCGCGATGTTCGGCGAGATGTTTCGGGAGCGGCGGCTTCCCTTCGGTCGCGCGATTCATCAGGCCATGGCGGTCGGCGTCGATGCGCTGCCGATCCTATCGCTGATTTCTTTCTTCGTCGGCCTGATTCTCGCGCTCCAGGCTGCGTACGAACTTAGAAATCTTGGCGCCCTCCAATATGTGGCGGACGGCGTGGCGATTTCCGTGACAAGGGAGCTCGGCCCGCTGATGACGGCGATCCTCGTCATTGGCCGGTCGGGATCGGCCTTCGCGGCGGAACTCGGGACGATGAAGGTGAACGAAGAGATCGACGCGCTGGAAACTATGGCGCTCGATCCGGTGCGATTCCTCGTCGTACCCAAATTCATCGCCATGCTGATTATGATGCCCTGCCTGACGATATGGGCCGACGCCATGGGAGTCTGCGGCGGCGCGCTCTTCGGCGTCACAAGCGCGGGCTTCACCTTTGGGACTTATCTGCATGCGACGATGAACGCGCTCGTGCTGCGCGACATCGTTACGGGCCTGGTCAAAAGCGTGATGTTCGGCCTCGTAATTACCCTCGTCGGGTGCCAGGAAGGATTTAAGACGGGGCTCGGCTCGGAAGAAGTCGGCAAATCGACTACCTCCGCCGTGGTCACGTCGATTTTCCTGGTGATCCTGGTGGACTTGGTTTTCACTGCGCTGTTCTATTTTGGAGCGGGTTCGTGAGCATGCCGGGCGAAAACAGCTTGCCGCAGGAGACGCGCCCTCTCGCCATCGAAGTGCGCGACCTGCGCGTCGCGTACGGCGACCGCGAGATTTTGCACGGTATTAGCTTCGCGGTGGTTGCGGGCGAGACGATGGTGATCCTCGGCGGTTCGGGATCGGGCAAGAGCACGCTGTTGCGCACGCTCGCCGGACTGGAACAGCCGAGCGGCGGCGAAGTTCGCATCCGCGGCAAGAACCTGCAGACCCTCTCGCGCGAAGGCTGGCACGAGTTGCGCACTCGCATGGGAATCTCCTTCCAGAACGGCGCTCTCTTCGGATCGATGACCGTCGGCGAGAATGTAGCGCTGCCGCTGCGAGAGCACACAAAGCTCGATCGCTCGACAATCGACATCATGGTCCGCCTAAAGCTCGAGGAAGTGGGGCTGAGCGGATACGAGAACTATTACCCGGCGCAGCTGAGCGGCGGCATGAAAAAACGCGCCGCAGTGGCGCGCGCGATGGCGATGGATCCGGAAATTCTGCTCTTCGACGAGCCTTCCGCCGGACTCGATCCCATCATCGCCGCGGGAATTGATGAATTGCTGCTCAAGCTGAAGCAGGCGTTCAAGATCACGATCGTCGTGGTGACTCACGAGTTGGCGAGCGCCTTCCTGATCGCCGATCGCATGATTCTGGTGGACAAGGGAAATATCGTGGCGATCGGCACGCCGGACGAAATGAAGGCCAGCACGCACCCGCGCGTCCGCCAGTTTCTTGACAGAGTCGCCGAACCGGAAATGGAACAGGAGCTCGATTATTTGCAGCTCCTGACGGGCCAGGTGGTTCCGCAGCGCCAATAACGACGTTTTCGCGAATTAGCGCTGCGCTGGTGCTATACTCGCCGCCTCCAAACGCATGAAAGTCGGGGCCATTTCGCAACGGCAGGAACGGCCGTCGGGAACGGTCGGCAAACGCGAAGAAGTGTATGTCGGCGCGTTCATGCTGATCGCCGCGGCGCTGCTGACCGTCACGCTGCTTTGGCTGACCGGATTTTTCGGACGCGGACAAGTCAACTATACCGCGTACTTCACAAGTGCCGGCGGCCTGCATCCCGGCAGCGAAGTTCGCTACGCAGGCGGGCCGTCCGTGGGCCGTATCAGCCGAGTGCACAGCGATCCCGGTGATTCTTCCCGCATGCAAATTGAATTTGGTGTGCAGCCGGGCGTGCCGGTAAAAACCGACAGCGTCGTTTCGATCACGAGCATCAGTCCGCTGGGCGACAACTTTCTGGCTATCGCGCCGGGCTCGCGATCCGCGCCGCTCGCGCCGACTGGCTCCATCCTCAAGTCGCAACCGTATGTTGGCTTCGCTGATTTGGAAGCGCAGTTGAACGATCTGGGGCCGCAGGCGAAAGAGCTGCTCGCGAACCTGAACGATCGCGTGAAAGAGATGCAGGTCACTGTGGCGCGCGTGAACGATCTGCTGAACGACAGGAATCGCGCGAACCTTGCGGCCTCGCTGGACAATTTGCGCGGAACGTTAGAGGAGAATCGGCCGGCGCTGCACGACACGTTGAAGAACGTCGACGCCGCGACCGCGAAGCTAGGTCCAGTGATGGACGAGTTCAAGAAGACCGTTGCTCAGGCGCAGCAGGCGCTGGGTCACCTCGACGCCACGCTGACCGAGAATCGTCCAGACCTGCGCGCATCGATCGCGGAGCTTCGCAAGGCGCTCGCCAACGCAGATTCGCTGACCGACCAGCTTAACGGCACGCTGAACGCGAACAGCGGCAACCTGGACGACATCATCGCAAATTTCCGCGATGCGAGCGAAAACCTGAAGGAGTTTACCGAGGGGATTAAGGAGCGCCCGTACACGTTGCTCAGATCTTCCGAGCCGAAGCGGCGCAATCCGGGACAGGCGGAGAAACCGTGAAGCAGACGATACGTCGGAGGGCCGGACTAGTCGCGGCTGCGGCTTGCCTGCTTACCGTGTGCGGATGCGGAGCGGAGCGGCCGGTGCGGTATTACACGCTGGAACAGCCGCCAACATCCGCCGATGCCGCTGCACCACAACCGTACGCTGTGTCGTTGCTCGTTGCGCGCGTGCGCGCCACGCAGTTGCTCGAAGAGGACCGCATCGTCTATGGCGTCAGCCCGGTCGAGATGGGCGTCTACCATTCGCATCGCTGGGCCGAGCCGCCGCCGGCGATGATCGAAACGATGCTCATCGAACGGCTTCGCGCCACCGGACAGTACAAATCCGTGCAGCCCCTTGCCGGCGCGACGCGCGGGAATTACGTCGTGCGTGGCCGGCTGATTTCGCTGGAAGAAATGGACGGCGCGGCCGGGGTTGTCGCGCGATTCGCCATGGAATTGGAATTATTCGAACCGAAGACCGGAATGGTAGTTTGGTCGCAAACGTACTCGCACGACGACCCTGTGCAAAGCAAAACTGTGAATAACGTGGTCGAAGCGCTGCAGCGGAACGCCGAAACAGGATTGGGTCAGCTCGTCGCCGGGCTCGGGCAATATTTTGCCTCGCATCCCGTGCAGTAGACTTCCACAGCCCGCCCCTCTTCAACCTCTGGTTCCCGCTTGTGGATTCGCCGCGGCTCCGCGATAATTCGCAGCCGATGAATGACGACGCGCGCAATGCCCTCGAGAATTTTCTGCGTTATGCCGACGATCTGGGGCTTGGCCCTTTTTACATGAAACGAACTTCGTCGCCAGTGACTAGCACTTTTAGTGCTGACCGGATAGCCGCGCAGGCGGCTTCCGCGAGTGCGCCGGCGCAGTCTGCTTCGCCTGCTCCCGCGGCATCAGATGCTGCAGCGGCCTCGGCTTCGTCTCAACCGCCGCGAACTTCGGATGAATCGCGCCGCGAGGCCGCCTCGCGGCCAACTCCGCGGCGGGCGCAGCCTAACGCACCCGTTGCGCGCCCCAACTTGCCGGTAATTCAGGTTCCGAGCGGGCCTTCTCTTTTCGAAGAGCGCATCGAAAACGATTCGCTCGAACGAATCCGGGCCGACATCGGCGACTGCACGCGTTGCAAGCTGCATAAAGCGCGGACCAACATCGTCTTTGGCGTCGGCAATCCGAAAGCGGAACTCGTTTTTGTCGGCGAAGGTCCGGGACACGATGAAGACATCCAGGGCGAGCCATTCGTCGGACGCGCGGGAAAATTGCTCACGTCGATGATTGAAGCGATGGGCCTCGAGCGAAAAGATGTTTACATCGCCAACGTGGTGAAGTGCCGTCCGCCCGAAAACCGGTTGCCCGAGCGCGACGAGATCGAAATCTGCTCGCCGTTTCTGATGCGCCAGCTCGCCGCGATCCAGCCAAAGGTGATTTGCTGCCTGGGCGCGTGCTCCGCGCAGACGCTGCTGCAGACGAACCAGGGAATCTCGCGCTTCCGCGGCGAATGGTTCGATTTCCGGGGCGCAAAATTGATTGCGACGTATCATCCCGCCTATCTATTGCGCAATCCGAACGCGAAGGGCGAAGTCTGGAAGGATTTGCAGAAGGTGATGGCCGTGCTCGGCCTGAGACCAAAGCCGCGGCGATGACTGCCGTGCAGAAGCTCAAGCCGCAGCGGCGCTAGCGTCCGCGCGAGGAATTCTTGCCCGTCTTTCTTGGACTGACCGCTGCGATTTGCTGGGGTGTAGCGGATTTTTGCGCACGGTTTGGCTCGCAGCGCATCGGCGCCTTCCGCACGCTGTTTTACATGCAAATTTTCGGCCTCGTCCTCATGACGGCTTACCTGGAGCCGAATGGCGGACTCATGCCGCTCACGCACGGATGGCGGACGTGGGTATTTGCCGCTATTGCGGGCGTGCTGAGCACGCTAGGTTCGCTTGCGCTGTATCACGCATTTCGGATCGGCGTGATGAGCATCGTTGCCCCGATCTCTTCCAGCTATCCCGCGATCACGGTTGTGCTTGCATTCGTCAGCGGCGAACGCCTGCCGCTCCATCGCGTGGCCGGATTGGTCGTTATCATCATCGGCGTCATTCTGGCTGCCACGTCGTTCGCCGCGCTTACTGCAAAAGCTGGCTCGACCGAAAATTCTGCGGCCCATGCGCAGCTTTCGCGTGGCGTCGGCTGGTCCATTTTTGCGGCAATTGCGTTTGGCATCATGTTCTGGTTCATCGGCTTTCACGTCGTCCCGCTTACCGGCGCCGCGTTTTCCGTGTGGATGATCCGCCTGTCGACGATCGGCACTCTCGCGTTCTTGGCCGTGCCGTCGCGGCAGAATCTGAAGCCGCCGAGCGGAAACGTTTGGTGGATTGTCGCGGCGATCGGCGTTACGGACACGACGGCGTATTTCGCGAACAACGCCGGCCTCGGCAGTGGGCACGTATCAGTCGTAAGCGTGCTCGCCTCGCTCTATGGCGCCGTGACGGTGCTGCTCTCCTGGATCTTCCTGCGCGAGCGGCTCGAGCGTTCGCAATGGCTGGGGATCGCGTTGATTTTCGCTGGGATCATTTCCGTAAGCATTTAATTCGCGCCCGATTGCGGCGAATGGGCCCGCCATAGTCCGAGTCCCCTCGCCAGACGCAGCGTCCCTTCTCACATTCGCTGCTAAACTACGCGTCATGCCGCAACGCTACTGCGAGGTCGCCCTGCCCGTGCCGCTGCGGTCGAGCTTCACCTACGCGGTGCCGCCTTCCGCAAATGGCGAACCTCTGGTTGGACGGCGCGTTGTGGTTCCCTTCCGGAACCGGCCGATGATTGGCGTCGCAATCGAAGAAGCGGAGCGCGCCCCAGAGGCAGCAAACCGCGCGCGGATCAAGACGATTACGGAGCTGATGGATTCGCGCGTGGCGCTCACGCCGGCTCTGATCGAATTGGGGCGATGGATCAGCCGCTACTATCTTGCGCCGATCGGCGAAACGTTCCGCGCCATGCTTCCGCCGGAAATCGAATTGCGCCACGATCGCGAATATTCGCTCACCGATGCCGGCCGCGCGCAGCTTTCACAGTTTGCGCTGATGGACAATGTGACCGCCCATGCCGTGGCGATTGCCGAAGCAGGACCGCTCGCTTTGCTGCGACGCTTCGAATCGAACGAGGCTGCCACATCAGCGAGGGTGGGCCGTTGGCCTGGAGGCGAAGCGGCTGTCGAGAAGCTCGTTCAGCAAGGACTCGTTGCTGCGCGTGACGTGGCGCGTCATCGGAAAGCACGCGCGCAAACGATTGTCGCGTGGCAGCAGGACGAGTCCCCAAAAACAGAATCGTATCAGGACGCGCCTGGCTCAAGCGGGCACCAACCACACGGCAATCGCGACACTCCGAATTCTGGAGAGCAAAGCGGTAGCAGGCTGCCGCACTCCGAAAGCGGCCCGCAACCGCCCAAGGACTCGCGGAGAACGGAGCGAGAACGTGAAGCGGAAGGGCGCATTCGTGAATTCCTCGCGTCGAGCGGCCCCGTGCCTCTGCCGGTGCTGATCGACAAGGCAAAAGTTTCGCGCGGTGCAATTGACCGGCTAAAGAAAAATGGACGACTGTTGGCCTGGAAGGAGTCGATCACGCCGGACGACGATCCGTGGGAAACAAACTTTGCTCCGCCGACAAATGTTCTGAATGCCGAACAGAATCAGGCTCTCGCGGAAATCTGGCGCTGGATCGTGGCCGGAAAGTTCGCCGCCGGTCTGCTGCACGGTGTAACGGGG
>JBOGNK010000204.1:0-15788 GCA_050747085.1 Candidatus Acidiferrales bacterium | reverse complement strand
ATTCTTCCACTAATGGTGCCCACGCCGAAACGCCCAAAGCAATACTTAGGCTATTTATTTATGCGACACAACACTAGGTGCCAACTCATCGCCGGCTCGTAAACGTGGCGTGCGATAATTGCGCTGGAGGTGAGACGTGCAATCTCTCGCGCACTTGTATTCCCCGCGTCTTCCATTTGAGTGAAAGCTCCTGGGCTTGGCGGATGGTGGTTCGCCTATGGAATTTTCCGCATCACGATGGCTGTTCTATTGGTTGTATTCAACTCGACGGCACACCTGATGTTTGGCTCTCTTTTGACACGCGTGCCGCGGCCGCTTCCCATCATGTATTCGTTTGAAGTGGCTTACTGGATTGTGATCGCGTGGTGTGTCGTCTGCGCGATTCTGAGCATCCTTGCGGCCGGCATGTTGTTCGTGGAAAGCCGTCCGGCGGCAAAACTGGCGAGAATCGCAGCGTTTGTCTCGCTGCCCGAGATTCCTTTTGGTTTGGTGCTCGGCGTGTACACACTGCTGCGGCTTCAGGGGGAGCGCTCCGGGAACTGAGCATGCCCCGGTGACTGTCAAGAGCGTGTAAATGCAGCCATATTCAATACTGGTATCCGGTATGGTGTAACAGGGGGTATGCGACAAGCACGAAAGATAACGGTGGAGGTCCCTCGCGACCTTCCGGAGAAAGCCCAGCGGGCGAGCGGCGCGGGAGTGACGCAAACGATCCGTACTAGGCTACAGTTCGTCGCTGCGTCAGGCACTTACGATCGCCTTCGCCGTTTTCGGGGCAAGATTCGCTTCGGTCGAACTCTTGCACAACTCAAGGCCGATCTGTGATCGCGGCCGACACGAGCACCTGGTCGCCTTCTTGGAGGGTTCCGAAGGCGAAGATACGCGATTGTTGGACGAAGCACCGGATCACAAACAGGTGGTGACGGTCCCACTCGTCTGAGCACCGTCTCGTTCCTGCATTTTCGACCGTCTGGCGCGGGTGAGCTTTGCCGTCCATCTCCACGTCGTTCGCTTTCCACTGTAGGCTTGCTTTCGTTTTTCTCCGCTTTAGTGATTGGGCACGCCGGACGGCGTTTTCGTTGCCGCATTTAGACGGCTACCGTAGCTTTGACGGACGGGGGAACTCTAATGTCAGAGGTAGGCGAGACGCTGCTTGCAGATGTTTTTCGGCCGTATGAGAAGTTGGTTGAAATCACCATTCTGGGGAAAACATTTCTAGTCCCGGAGCGGAATTCCGTGCTGCGCGCGTTCCAATTCATCAGTCCTGAAACGATTCCGTACGGGCGTTTTTGCTGGAACCAGGAGTGCCAGTATTGCCGTGTGAGTTGCCAGCTCGCAGACGACGACCAGCCGCGTCCGATCCTGAGCTGCAAGTTTCTTGTCTCCGAGGGAATGAACATCACCGAAATGGCGCCGGAATTAGTGGGATGTCTTCGCGGCAAGTTGGGACAATAGGCACCGCAACTTCTTGGATTCTCCGGGGTTTTATCTTACGTCAGTGCAAATGAAAACGTTTTGAGGGGGTTCAGATGCGCAAAGTTCATCTTGTAGTGGTGTTCGCGCTGTTTGCCGGACTCGCGTTGGCAATGCCGTCAGCTTCTTCGGCGCAAATTGCCGTTGGAATTTCCGTGCACCTCGGGCCGCCGCCGCTGCGAGCTGTCGCGATGCAACCGATGTGTCCCGGACCTGGATATCTTTGGACACCCGGTTACTGGGCATATGGCGATGCCGGATATTACTGGGTTCCCGGTGCGTGGGTGATGCCGCCACAAGCCGGCCTTTTGTGGACGCCGGGATACTGGGGGTTCGCTGACGGTGCGTACGTTTTCCATCGCGGGTATTGGGGACCGCACGTCGGCTTCTACGGCGGAATTAATTACGGGTTCGGGTACTTCGGCACGGGGTTCGTCGGTGGACATTGGGACCACGATCATTTCTTTTATAACAGCGCTGTGTGGCACGTGAACACGCACGTGATCCGCAATGTGTACGTCGACCGAACGGTGGTTCGCGACGTGCACGTCACGCGCGTCAGCTACAACGGCGGACACGGCGGTATCATGGCGCGGCCGTCTCACGAAGAGGAGGCTTACGACCACGAGCATCACTTTGAGCGCACACCGATGCAGGCACATCACGAAGAAACCTTCCGCGGAGGCGCTGCTCACGGCAATGCCCATCCGTTCCAACCGCCGAATCACGGCGGACACGAAATGGCGCGGCCAAACGAGCGGCCATCTCATGGCAACGAAGTCCGGCATGAAGGGGGGCGCGCGCCGCAGGCGCATCCACGGCCGGAAAAGCCTCAGCACGAGGGAAAGCCTCAGCATGAGGGAAAACCTCAGCACGAAGGGAAACCGGACCGCGGTGATCGCGGTCGTGGGCCGCGATAAGCGCGGCTTATCAAGGTCAAGCTGAACGAGCGGGCGCCGGCTGAAAGGCTGGCGCCCGTTTTGTTTTTTGCGCTCGCCTCGGGAAATCTGGTTCCTTGCGTTGTAACAGGAACATATAATGCGCGCGGATATGAGCTACAGGAAGATCGTCCTTGCCTTTTTTGCCTGTTTCGTCTTCTCGCTAGCTTTTGCCAGGTTGTGTGCGGCCAAGGATAACAAGATCGATCCCGCAGCGCTGATCACGCGGGCGCTCTCGCGGGAAATTCTTTGGCAAAAGGGATTCCCGCCGACGCTAATGCGCGCGGATCTACGAATGGCGCGTGGGACGGGCGGAAAGGTGCTGGGCGAGTATGGTTTCTATTGGGCCTTCCCTTCGCAATGGCGTGAAGAGGTCAAGCTCGGAACCTATTACCGCATTCGGGTAGGCAGTGAAAAGGGGTACTGGCAGGTGAGCAATCTACAATATCAGCCGGAGGTTGTATTTGAACTGGACGGGCTTTTGAGTCTGAAAAAACTGCTCAAAATCGCAGGGAGCGAGCCTCTGAGCAAAGTCCATGTTCGCAAACGGGACGGAATATCAGAGTATTGCGCAGAGGTAAAGGGAAAGCGTCTGAGGAACAGTACATTGTGCTTCGACGAGTCCACTGGTGAGTTGTTGAGCGTTGATTATCCGATGACAGAGATCGCCAATCCCTCCGAGATTTCACGGCTCGAATACAGCGGGTTTAAGGCTATCGAAGGTAAATCCATCGCTTTTGAGATACACGGGTTCCATGGCAGAGAACCTGTCCTCGGGATCACCATCACCAAGATCGCAGCCATGCCCGAGCATGACGCAGGATTATTCGAACGGCCTGCGCAGTCACAGTTTTGGGCGACCTGTGATGAACTGACTGATGCCGCGCTGACACATATGGTGTTTCCAGATCCTCCTAGGCCAGTAGAGTTTACAAAGAGCGTCACACTGTATCTGGTTGTTGAAGCGGATGGCACGCCATCGCATATAACGGTGATCCAAGGGCAAGATCCGGGAGTCGAGGCAGCTGCCATCGTCGCATCCCGCCAGTGGCGGTATAAGCCAGCAATGTGTGGCAAGACACCCGTTCGTCAGGAGATTGAAACGGCCTTGACGGTCGGGCCCTAAGTAGCATGGTGGGGTTGATTGCAAGCGGCCTGAGGAGGCAATTGTGCCGGTTTGTGATGGTTGCGGCAAAAGCGTCGACGAGGCGCACATACGGCAGAGAATCGAGCGGCTTGAACTGGTGACGCGGTTCCGTCCCGTTCACATCGGTGCGGTCTTGATTGATGCGGCGCCTCCCGCGAAGGCCGAGGATTTTTTCTATGCCGCAGGCAGAGATGGCACGCGTTCAGCGGCAGGACAGACTTATTTCAACGAGTTGGCGAGACTGACGGGTGCGCGAGTCGGTTCAGCGAACGCAGAACCTGAGCTGGTGTTGGCTGAATTTCAGCGGCGCGGATTCTTTCTGACCTCGGCGGTGGAGTGTCCGGTGGACGATCCCGGTGAGCTGAGGGCCGCAATTCGACGGCTCGCGCCGACCGTTCTACGACGTGTCCAAGCCTCCTACAAGCCGAAGCATGTCGTCCTGGTTTCACCGCCAACCAGCGAGTTGATTGGGGCGTTCCGCGACGCTGGCTGGGATGAGCGGCTGGTTCTGGACGCAGGCGCGCCGTTCGCAAGTGAATCGCTAGGGCACCGGCTCCCTGATGCTTTGCAACAGTCTGCGTAACGGTTTCGCCGTTTGCGACGGGGGAAATCCCGCAGGATTGAAAACGAGCCCGCAGTGTGAGTTCGATTTCCAAAAAGACATTGGCCTATGGCGAGCCTGTTGACGGCTTGTTGTGGGCCAATCGGTCTCGGATTACTTTTCTTTCATACCAACGTCTTTCTTCACGGAGATGTGTTTGGTGGCCACCTCTTTGGGCGGTGAAATTGTCTGTGATGTGGACACCGAGAACAGCTGGTAATCGCCGTAGGTATGGACGCGATGGAACCTGTGATGCTCGAAATCGAAGTACAGGCTCGCGCTTTTCGGCAGCCAAAGTTGTGTGTGGCCGGTTTTGAAATCGACTGGACCGTAGGTGATGGCCTGATGCTCGTACCGCAGCTTGATCTTCGGCACTCGATTGATCATGTCCGCTTCCATGTGCAGGATCTGAAACGAGCCGGCCGCAATCCACGCGCGACCCGTGAGCCCGATCGGATAAAGCATACCGCCGACATTGTACCCGCGGATTCGCGGAACTCGATCGGCACGCTGCCGGAAGTGAATCAGCCACGTGGCATGGCCGTTCCATTCACCCAGTCCTTCGCAGTTGAAAACGTAGCCGTCGCGGTATCGCTCGTGGAAAACCAACGCCAAGGACGGCAGGCCCAGCGTTGCGATCCGGTCGGGAAAATCGTCGTACTCATCTGTTCCATTCCGCGCTTCGTCAACTTCGAGATCACCTGAGTCGAGGGTTGTGATGGCTACCTCGTAGTCGAATTTCCGCCGCTCGGTCGAGATTACCCTGCCCGAAGACGTGAGGTCTTGATTGACGATTTGCTCTGTGGCGTCGAAACGGTTCACGTTGCCGACGAACTCGTCGACTCGCTGCCTGACGTTATCGAGAACGGTCTGAGTAGGGCACGCCATTCCTGTCGCGACGGGCAGAGCTTCTTCATCAACTCCCACCGGATGCCATGATCGCCACGGTATTGCACCGGCGATAGCGTTCGCGATAGGCACCGACTTGGCCGAGATAAGGGCCGTTTCGACGAGCTCGGCATCGGCGGGTCGGCCGTTTTGCTGCAATCTCCTGAGCAGTTCGCGTGCTGCGGGGATGCCCGGATTGTCGGGAGCGGCTTTGACGAAAGAGGTGAGGACTTGGCGGGCCTGGTCGCGCTGGCCCTGAGCAGCCAGCGCCTCTCCCATCAAAAGTCCGCTGCTGTTGGCAGCCGCTTGGCCGAACTGAATTGCTTCGCGCGACTCCGCGACAGCGGCTACGAATTCGCGCCGGGCTAGATCGACACTGCTCAGCAGCAAATGCGGCGCCCAAGCCGTCGGGCTGATCGAGATTGCTTTTTTGAGGGCCAGGGACGCGCCTTTGAATTCGCGCTGCTGAATCCGTACCCGCCCAAGCGCTGTCAGACTCGGGACGTGTTGCGGATCAAGTGAGGTCGCTCGCTGAAGCGACTGTTGAGCTTCCTCCAGATGGTGAGACTCGAGAAGAGATACACCCAGCAGGAAATTGAGATCCGGATTTCGAGGCGCTAGTTGCAGGGCCTTGTTGAACAGCGCCACTGCCTTCGAATAACTGCCAGATTCGAAGGCGGTAAGTCCTTGTTGCGCCTCAGCAGCGGCGGCCGGGCTCAGAGTACTGGCCATCTTGGTCTTTTGCGCCGGTTCGGGATTCAGACGAAGAATGGCTTGATAGTAGTTGTCGTGACGATACGTCTGCAGTTGAAGTTCGGCTGTCTCGTATCCCGCGGCGCTAGCCTTCACCGTGTAAGTATGGGATTCGTCGGCTACAAATCTTGCGGACGCCGGCCCGGTGGTGGTGGCGATGTGAACCGGGTTTGCAGTTTCGTCCGAGAGAAGCTGGACGAATGCTTGCTCTCCGAGCGGGGCACCCGACGAATCCACGACTCGCACGACTATTGTCGCGGCGGTCTTCGATGTCGGTTTGGAAGATTCCGCCGAGGGACGCGTTCCACCTGTCGATTTCGAGACGGTTGATTTTGGAGTTGTTGAATTGGCTTTACTTTGTGCCGTTGTGCTTTGAGCGTTGAAGGTGAACAGAAAAACCGTGATGATCGCCGCGCCCGAGAACTTCCAATTCATCGGCAGAACCTCGCTCGGCGCGAGGGCGGAACATACCCACAATCGGGCGTTCGCGTGTTTTCATCAATCCGACGCTACCCCGGATCGACAATCTTTTTCCTTGAGTTTTCGCACATTCAAATACCGACGCGATCTTTCACGTTTCGTCTGGATCGGGCGATGGCGGACCACAGAGAAAACGCGTCACTTACGCCTGCTGTTGCCAGTCGCCGACCGCAAACGGCAACTAGGCTCCGTTCCTTTGCAAATTGGCGCGCGAACGTGCAAAATTGATGGTGGAGGCCGACAACCGCATGGCGACCGAAATCGCGAAGGGCGTCACCCTTGAAAAGCCAGGTCAGGATGAGAATTTCCTGAAGGACGAAGGCATCCTGTTCGCCACGCTCGACAAGGTGGTGAACTGGGCGCGCCGTAGTTCGATCTGGCCTATGTCCTTTGGGTTGGCATGCTGCGCGATCGAAATGATGTCGATGGCGGCATCGAGGTATGACGTCGCTCGGTTCGGCGCCGAGGTGTTTCGCGGATCACCGCGGCAATCCGACTTGATGATTATTGCGGGACGCGTCTCACAGAAGATGGCGCCTGTGATTCGCCAGCTGTACGATCAAATGCCGGAGCCGAAGTGGGTTATCTCCATGGGCGCTTGCGCCACGTCCGGCGGTGTTTTCAACAACTACGCCATCGTTCAGGGTGTGAATCAGGTTGTTCCAGTAGACATTTACGTTCCCGGCTGCCCCCCACGGCCGGAAGCCTTGCTCTACGGCATTTTGCAACTGCAGAAGAAGATCGATGCCGAGCGTGGCAGCTTCCTCAGATCGCTGAACCTGCCCCACAACTAACGAACCAAGTCAGGGCGCCTTTTCCACCGAGCTTAGGCGCTGGTCTGCGTTGTTCTGTCCCCGGCAGCCGATTCTGACCCCAGCACAGTAGCGTTCCTGTCTTCCACATCTACGATCGTACCCGGCGACGTGTATTCGGCGCGCACGTAGCCCATGCCAATGGACGTACCGGCTGCAGGCGAGAATGTCGCACTTGTGACTTCGCCGACGCCCAGGTCGCCCACATGCAACATCGCGCCGCGTGCGGGCGGGTCGGGCGCCGTTGCAAAGGACAGGCGAACGCGGCGACGATTCACGTGCCCACGAGAACGCACCCGCTCAACGATTCCCTGGCCCGTGTAACAGCCTTTCGTGAAGCTCAAATGCGTGGCTTCGAGCGCTGCCTCTTGTGGGATTACCGTGTTATCAAAATCGAGAGGGAACCAGGGGACGCCGGCTTCGAGCCGCAGCGAGTTCAGCGCCGCCATGCCGAGCAAACCGCCATGGAAATCGTGGACTATGCCGTGGAGTCTGTTCCAGATGGGCTCAAGATGCTCGACGGGCGCGCTGATTTCGGCGCCGGTGGCTCCAAAATGCGACCGGCGCACCACGTAACATTCGATCCCTGCAATTCTCGTGCGCTCGCCCTGAAACTCTGCAAAGCCGGCGAGCGCGAGGCCTGTGGCCTCTGCCATGACAGCTTCGGCGCGGATGCCTTCCACGGCGAGCGTCCCCAGGCGGCCCGTCGCGTCTTCCAACTCCACATCGTCCATGATGATGTACTTGTCGAGTGTGGCCGTCGTGGATTCGCGGGCTGACGCGTGTGACAGGACCAACAGCTGGTCAGCCTGAACGTAAATCTCGAGTTCCGCCATGATGTGCGCGCGGGTGTCGAGAAGCAGCGCAAGAGTGCCCTGATTTTCCGCAAGCGACTGAACGTCATTCGAGACGATCGCGTTGAGGTAACGCACTCGGTCGGGGCCAGTGAGTATCGAGACTGCGTGCCAGTTCGTATCGAAGAGTGCGACAGCCTCTCGCGCAAGGCGCCATTCATCCTTCCAGTCCGGCCCAAAGGATTCGGCCAGCCTGCAGCCGGAGAAAGTCCCTATTTTTGCGCCTTCGGCTTCGTGACGACCGAGGAGAGGAGAGTCCATGATCAGTTTTAAAGGTTCCGCATTCGCTTCAGGTCTATGTTAACAGACCTTTCCGGCGAGTGGTGTTTGGGTCCGAGGCGATCCGCTGGTGAGAGAAGTGGTTGATGCGGAGGGAACGGCAACATGCTGCCTTCTTGACACCCATGGGGGAGAGAAAGTATCCTCGATTTGTCGAACGAACGTTCGACTAATTTCGCGCTCGCCCGAAACGGGACCATATGCTCGCAATGCGGAATCTGCAATGCCAAGCGGGCCTTCTGATTACGAGAGGTCGATTTGCCTGAGCTTCAACCGCGGTTCTCGGCGCCTGTCGGCAGGCAGGCTCAAAAAAAGCTACAGCGCATCGTGCATGCCGCCGCACGCGTTTTTTACGAAAAGGGTTACGAAGGCGCTTCCATCCGCGATATCAGCCGTGCATCCGGCGTATCGCTGGCAGGCCTCTACTACTACATCAACAGCAAACAAAAGCTGCTCTATCTGATTCAGGCCTACACGTTCAAGACGGTTCTGGAACGTCTCGAGGAGCGGCTGGCGGGCGTTTCCGATCCACTGGAGAAACTGAAAGTTCTGGTCCGCAATCATCTGGGCTACTTTCTGCAGCATCCAGTCGAGATGAAAGTACTCTCGCATGAGGATGAAGCGCTCGAGGGCGAATATCGCAGGGAGATCTTGCAGATCAAGCGGCGATATTACGCGATAGCCCTGGGCATCTTCGACGAGTTGCGCCATCGCGGACTGACTCGCAGGATGAATCCGAGAGTGGCTGTGCTGTCGCTGTTCGGGATGATGAATTGGGTGTACACCTGGCACCGGCCAAAGATCGATCCCGGAACGGATGCTTTGGCGGAAACGATGGCTGGAATGTTCTTGCACGGCGTTGCAGGTGGCCATACGCTGTCGCGGGGAAAAGAGCCTCGTACGATCCGATCGCGCAGAGTGTCGGTGGCCGGACGAGCCGCCTGAAGTTGGCAATAGAGTTTGCGATCTTAGCTGGAGGAATCGATGGCAACGATGCAGGCAGTCGAGCAGAAACAGTTGATCCACTATTCGGTGGATGCGGGAGTGGCGACGATCCAGATGGACGATCCGCCGGCGAACACGTACACCTACGAAATGATGCAGCAGTTCGACACGGCAGTTCTTCACGCCCGCATGGACGAAAACGCGCACGTCATCGTGCTGCGTGGCGCCGGCGATAAGTTCTTCTCTGCCGGGGCGAGTATTCCGATGCTGGCGAAGGCCGACCCGCAGTTCAAATACTATTTCTGCCTGCACGCGAACGAAACGCTTTCGCGACTGGAGCAAACGCCGAAACTGGTGATCGCGGCGCTGAACGGTCATACCGTCGGCGGGGGCCTTGAGATTGCCCTGGCTTGCGACATCCGGATTGCCAAGAAAGAAGGCGGAAAGATAGGCCTGCCGGAAGTAAACCTCGGTGTTTTGCCGGGAACCGGTGGTACTCAGCGGCTGTCGCGGACGATTGGCCGGGCGCGCGCGATCGAATTGATGACCACAGGCCGCACCTTCAGCTTTGAAGAGGCGCTCGAGTTTGGGCTGATCCACTACATTTACGAACGCGAGAATTTCTGGGACGACGTTATGGCTTACGCGCGGCAATTCTGCCCGCCGAATAAGGCATCACGCGCGGTAGGTCGCATCAAGAGGGCAGTGGTGACCGGCTCTGAGGTCTCATTTGCCGAATCGTTGGGCATCGAGCGCGAACTGCAGCAGCTTTTGTTCACGAGCGAGGATGCGAAGGAAGGATTGAAGGCTTACGTCGAAAAGCGACAGCCTGAATTCAAGGGCAGGTAGGACCGGCCGACGGACCCAAAATTGACGCACGCGGGAGACGCTGAAGAATTCGATGCGCACATTGCCTGATTATCTTCGTAAAGGAATGAAGCTGATTATCGTTGGTTGCAATCCCGGCGACCGGTCCGCGCGCGTGGGTCATTACTACGCGGGGCGTACGAACCAGTTCTGGCCGATGATGTACGAATCCGGTGTGATTCCGGAGGCGCTGGAGTATTCGGACGACCGGCGAATATTGGAGTTCGGCATCGGGATGACGGATCTGGTCAAGCGGCCGACTCGCGGTATCGAGGAAATCGAACGCCAGGAGTTTGCCGAGGGATCGGTGCTGCTTGCGCGAAAACTGGAGGAGTTCCGGCCTCGCGTCGTTGCGTTCAACGGCAAAATGGCTTACGAGAAATTTGCCGGACGCGTCTGCAAGCTAGGCGTGCAGAAGGAGTTGTTGTACGGAGCGCGCGTTTTCGTGTTGCCGTCAACGAGCGGCCAGAACGGCGGCACGGATCGTGGTGTGAAAATGCGGTATTTCAAGAAGCTGGCTGCCTTGCTTGAAAGCACTAAGGAATAGCACGGAGACGCGATGCCCCCCGTGGCGCAACAATCGCCGAGCACGACAGTTTTGGAAGAGCGCTCCGGTGCGGTGGCGACGATTCGCCTGAACCGCCCGGACAAGCTCAACGCCCTGACTCCCGAGCTCGGGCGCGCTCTTGTCCACGCGCTGCTCCGCGCGGCGCAGGACAGAAGCATTCGCGTTGTCGTGATAACGGGAGCGGGGCGAGCGTTCTGTGCGGGTGGCGATTTGAATTTGCTGCGCGACGTGCGCACGCGGAAGGCGAGTCGCGAGCTCGAAGGTCTGTTGATTGCCGGAAAAGAAATTTGCCTGGCAATCGCGACGATGACGAAGCCCGTCATCGCTGCCGTGAATGGCGCAGCGGCAGGCGGCGGAATGAATTTGGCCTTGGCGTGCGACATGCGGATTGCGTCCACCGAGGCGAAATTTGCGGAGTCGTTCGCAAACGTCGGTCTTTATCCCGATTTTGGCGGAACGTATTTTCTGCCGCGGATCGTTGGGTCGGCGATGGCGGCGGAGCTGTTTTATACGGCGGAATTGTTGACTGCCGAAGATGCATTGCGGCTCGGTATCGTCAATCGGGTGTTCCCTGCGGAACAGTTCGAAGAAGAAACGCGAAAAATGGCGGAGGGTCTGGCTGCCGCACCACCCATTGCCCTTCGTGACGTCAAGCGGACGATTCTTGCCGACGACCGTCGCACCCTCGAACAGAAGCTTGAGGAGGAAGTTCGCCTCCAAATCCATTGCTTCGAGTCGGAAGATTGCCTGGAGGGATTGAACGCGTTTTTTGAAAAGCGCAAGCCGAATTTCAGGGGCCTGTGAGGCGAGGGCGCGCGATTGTGAAGATATTCAAAGAAGGAGAGTTTTATGCCCGCAGCACGCATTAGCACGTTTGATGATTGGGTCGATCTGTTTGGCGCCTGGAGAAAAGACATCGGCGTCAATTATCCCGAAATTGAAGAGTACAAGTTCGAGGCGAAGTTCGGCCCGACACGCTCGAACGAGATCGAGTTCGGAGCCTTCAAAGGGCGCCCGAAATGGCGGCGAATCCTCGAAATTCCGGATCAGCGAATCCGCGATGGCTTGCTGAACTTGATCATCTATCAGGGCGATACCGAATTTGCTTCGGTGGAGCAGCAGCGTCGCCTGTTCCAGTATTCGCCCAGCGAACACGACCGCAAATCGCTGTGCAGGGTCGTGACCGAAGAGATGAGGCACGGGTGGCAGATGTGCCACCTGTTGATCAGCCATTTTGGCTACGGCGGACGCGTGGAGGCTCAGAAAATGCTCGAGCGTCGCGCGTTCGAATCGAAGCGGCTGCTCGGTGCGTTCAACCAGATCGTCGACAACTGGCTCGACTTTTTCACCTATACGGACTTCGTAGATCGCGACGGAAAGTTTCAGCTTACGATGCTGAGTTATTCGGGATTCGAGCCCTTAGCTCAGTCGATGAATCCCATGCTGCGCGAAGAATCGTTCCATCTCGGGACGGGCCACGATGGACTCAAGCGCATCGTTAAGGCTGGAGTTGTGCCGCTCAACATCATTCAGAAATATGTGAACAAATGGATTCCGGTGAGCTACGACCTGTTCGGCGTCGACCAATCGAGCTCTGCCCACTGGTTTTACGTTTGGGGTCTGAAAGGCCGGTACGACGAAGCTCAAACCCAACAAGAAGCCGAGCTTGGCCACTTGAACGAGCACAACCGTCACCTTTATCACCAGGAGTGTGACAGGTTGATCGACCAGATTAATAAGCACGTTCCGGCCGGCCAGCCGAAGTTGTATGTGCCCGACCTGAAATTCAACCGGTACATCGGCGAGTTCGCGAACCAGCCATACAGTGTCACCGGCGAGCTGCTTTCTCCCGCGGCTTACCCCGACTACCGCAAGGAAGTTCTGCCGATGCCAGAGGACATCAAACTGGTGAATGAAATTCAGGTTGTCGAGCCGAAGTGGGTCGCTCCGAAGGGGAATATGGACTGATTCCTATGGCCAACGGTCCGAACTCGCACATGGAAATTGACCCGAAGAGCGTGAAAGAGATGCTCGACCGGGGCGGAGTTTCGCTGTTCATCGACGTTCGAGAACCGTGGGAGCACGAAACCTCGCACGTCGAGGGTGCGACATTGATTCCGCTGCAGCAAATTCCCGCGAATGTCAGTCGTTTTCAGACCGCAAAGGAAATCGTCGTGTTCTGCCATCACGGACGGCGCAGTTTGAACGCGGTCGCGTGGCTGCGCTCGCAGGGAATCGAGGGGGCGCGCTCGATGGCAGGCGGAATCGACCGCTGGTCTATCGAAGTCGACCCGGAAGTACCGCGATATTGAGAAGACGGTGAAAAGAAGCAGCGAGCAGCTCCATCTGGTGCCGATCGAATGAACACACCGAAAGTCCGTTTCCTGCACAAGCCAACTTGAACTTCCTGCCGCAAAGCAAGAGGTCTCTTGCGAGAGAAGGGAATCGAGATGGCCTTTCGCGATTTGGACAAGGATCGGCTCATGGCTGAGGAAATCGACCGGTTGATCGGTGATCGCGATTATCGCGAATTCCTGAATTCGCGAAACGAACTGTATCGCAACCGAAATATGAAAGAGCATCCGCCATCGCGCGCGGAAGCGTTGAAATTGATGGCCGCGCACCCGAACCTGATCCGCCGGCCGGTCGTAATCGCCGGGAAGGAAATCATTCTCGGTTACGACGAACCGAAGTTGAAGGCGCTCAAGGCATGACGCAGAAGCAATTGCTGTGTTGCAAGGTAAATGGCGAAGATCGCGAGTTTGCGGTGGCGCCGAATCGCTTGCTCCTCGACGCGCTGCGCGAGGATCTCGATCTGACAGGAACGAAACGCGGTTGCGACGATTCTAGCTGTGGCTGCTGCGCCGTGCTGATCGATGGCGTTCCGATGCTGTCGTGCGCGACGCTGGCCGTGAGCTGTGAAGGCGCCGAGATTACGACCGTCGAAGGATTGGGCATGGCGGGGGCGCTCGATCCGACGCAGGAAGGCTGGGTCGAGTGTGCGGGCGCTCAATGCGGCTTCTGTACGCCCGGTTTTCTGATTACCACCGTCGCGCTGCTACGCCGGAACCCCACTCCCTCGCTCGATGAAATCCGCCATGCGCTCTCCAGTAATCTCTGCCGCTGTACGGGCTACATGCAGATCTACGAGTCCGTCAAATATGCCATTGAAAAGCAACAGAAGTCGACGCGACAGCCGGCAGGTACGGCCGTTCCGCGATGATTTATGAGCGTCGCTGACCACAAAACGGCAACGATCGGCAAGCCTATGCCGATGACCGATGCGAGGACCAAGATACTGGGTCTCGGCAAGTATGCCGACGATCTGCACGTCCCTGGAATGCTGATTGGCCGTATCCTGCATTCACCGCACGCGCACGCTCGCATTGTTTCGATTGATACGTCGCGAGCGGCCGCGCTCCCCGGTGTACAGGGCATCGCCACGGCCAAAGACGCGCCCACTCCGTACGGAATCCTGCCAATTGGCCACGATGAATGCGTCTTTGCCGTCGACAAGGTGCGATACGTCGGCGATAACGTCGCGGCGGTAGCCGCGACGTCGGCCGAAATTGCGGAGCGGGCGCTCGACCTGATTCGTGTTGAATACGAACCCTTGCGATCCTGGTTCGACCCGGAAGAGTCCATGAAGGCCGAGGCTGACTGGATTCATGACTCGCGCGCGCACAATATCGAAAAGGAATACCATCACACATTTGGCGATCCCGAAGCGGGATTCCGCAACGCCGATTTTGTGGCCGAAAGGCGCTACTTCGCGGGCGAAGTAAATCATGCGGCGATGGAGCCGCATTCGACGCTCGCGATCTGGGAGCCTGATGAACGTCTTACGGTTTACTCCTCGACGCAAGTGCCGTATTACCTGCACCGCACGATTTCGGAAGTCTGCGCGATGCCGATGAATCGCATTCGCGTCATCAAACCGCTGATCGGCAGCGGATTCGGCGGCAAGAGCGAAGTGATTCCGATCGAAATCGCCGCATCGGTGCTCGCGAAGAAGACAAAAAGGCCGGTGAAGATTACTTACACGCGTGAGGAAGTGTTTTACGCGCATCGCGGTCGCCCGCGAACCCTCGTCGATCTGAAAATGGGAATCACGCACGAAGGAAAAGTTACTGCCGTGCAGGCGCGCGTCGTTCAGGACGGCGGCGCCTACTGTGGCTTCGGCCCTGTCACGGTTCTCTATTCAGGCGCGTTGATCGGCGCAATCTATGACGTGCCTGCGGTTCGTTTTGACGGGTATCGTGTCCTGACGAACAAGCCGGCCTGCGGCGCGATGCGCGGCCACGGAACCGTGAACGTTCGCTTCGCCTTCGAATCGATGCTGGACGAACTCGCGCATAAGGCATCTATTGATCCTGCTGACGTGCGTCGCACGAATCTGCTGAAAGCGCCCTGTATCACTGTTAACGGGCTTCGCGTGACGAGCTACGGACTGCCCGAATGCATCGAGAAAGTCGTCGAGCGCTCGGACTGGCGCAAAAAGAAAGGCAAACTGCCCCGCGGCAAAGGCATTGGCATCGCGTGCAGCCATTACGTGAGCGGCGCTGCAAATCCAATCATCCGTTCGAACATGCCGCACACTACCGTGAATATAAAAGTCGACCGCGACGCTGCCGTGACCGTGTATTCCGGAGCTTCGGATATCGGGCAGGGCTCGGACACGATGCAGGTGCAGATTGTCGCCGAAGTGTTGGGCGTGCGCCCCGAGCGCGTGAAGTTGATTTCCGCAGATACGGAACTAACTCCGATCGACCTGGGCAGTTATTCGAGCCGGGTCACGTTTATGGTGGGGAACGCGTGCATCGACGCGGCAAAGAAGATTCGCGAGCAGATTTTGGCTGCCGTCTCGAAGAAGTTCGGCTGCAATCTCTCGGAACTGGAATCCGCCGATGAAGCGATCTACAAGCGCAGCGATACGCGGATGCGCGTGAGTTTCGATGAGGCTGTCGTCATGGCCATCGAGTTTCACGGCGCGCTAGTATCTCAGGGCGCTTATGCGCCGCCTGAAGATGCGCGCGGAGGCAAATTCAAGGGCGCCGGCGTTGGTCCGTCTCCTTCGTACAGTTACGGCGCGCAGGTTGCGGAAGTCACTGTCGATCCCGAAACGGGTCATGTTCGCGTGGATAAGATCACCGCGGCGCACGATTGCGGCAAGGCGTTAAACC
>JBOGNK010000203.1:0-16069 GCA_050747085.1 Candidatus Acidiferrales bacterium | reverse complement strand
AATTTCAACCGCCCAAAACCTCTGGTTTCGGCTGTGGCAGAAAATGGGAGCGGTTCAAAACCCAGGAGTGCTAACTTATGACTGGACCAAAAACGGGGGGCAGGTCAAAAGGCATACAATGGCGTTTTGGAAAGGGAGCTAATTATCTTCCCGACCGTGAACAGGTTCAAATCGGAAACACCATTTACATCACCGAAATACTGCACGGTTGCCGTCACTGTGAACCGTTGGTCGGAAAAAGTTATCCGGCTCGCTTGGTGCCTCGTTTTCGATATGGACTACGCCATTTTGAAGTCATTCAGTACCTTCAAAAAGAGAAGCAGTCCTGGAAAGTCATCACACTCGAAATCGTCGGACAACGGCTACCGTAAAGCAGGGTGCGGCAGGAGGCTAGCATGAAAAAGATTTTTGGAATGTTTGTTCTTGGGTTGGCGTTAACAGCGCAAGCAAAAGCCCAGCCAACAAAAAGTCAGTGCGACGCGGATACGAGTGCTTGGTTCCAAACATACAAGGCAGATAAGGCTCAGTTGGGATTTCAAACGTTAGCCGACCGCGCAAACGAAATGGGTAGCTGCTCTACAACTTACATGCTCATGAAAGATGATGGCGATGAAGAAACGGCTACCATTCTTTTATCAGTCTATGAGGAAGAAATGACGAACCGCTTGGGACATTTTGTTAATCGGGAAAACCACTATGCACGATTTTTGTCAGAAGATCAGAAAGGCTATCGATGAAAGCCCAAGTGTCAAGGGCGGAGAAAAACCAGACGAGCGGGGCGGAGCAACTGTGACCTGCTCCGGTCTGTGGTCGGACGCGGGCCATGGAAGATATGCGAATAGCCACAACGCAATAAGATTGAAAATTGGAATAAGCAAAACCAGACACCACCATCGACTGTGACCTGCTCGCCGCAGAATCCGCGCCACCGGAATAGGTAAGAGCGGCACGACAATCAGCAACCAAATCAAGAGCGGCAGAAACAGGCCTAGAGTGCTGGGTTCTGTTGTTGGGTTCATTTGCGAGGTTTATATCACCGCAACTTTTCAAGTTCAACAATGCTGGAAGCTCCGTCCTTTGCCACCCCGCCCACTGCACTGTATTCAGCCTATGAGACCCGATCGACGACGTTACCCAGCGCATCGATCCAGTGCGTCCGACCAGTGCTCCATACCTGCTCTCTACTCGTGTGGCTTAAGCACGCCGAACGCTGGTGTCTGTTAAAAACTGGGACGAACATGAACATCAATCTCACGCCCGAGCCAGAACGGATGCTGAAAGACGAGCTCATATCTGGCCACTTCAATTCCGTTGAGGAACTGATCGGCGAAGCCCTGCAAGCGCTACGTGAAAAAGAGAAGTCCGCCTCCGCCTCCAACGGTACCCAGCAGGACGCCGTCCGCGAGATGCTTACGTTCGTCGCGAGTCACCATTCGTTTAGCCCTGCGTCAAATCACATTTCGAGTCGCGCATTACGCTCTTGCCCCATCGGTCGCTAACCTTTCTCACCGTCTCTCTCAGGCGCACCGCTAGCTCCACGACCGTCCGAATCCGCTGTGTTTCCGCGGCCGGAAATTTTTCGCTGTGGGCCAGCAGAAGCTCCGCATTTCCCAGAATTCCCGTGAGCGGATTGTTGATTTCATGGCGGAAGATTTCTCCCATGTCGTCGCCCGAACCAGTCGTCCACGAATTACCGGGTCTGCCGGGTCCATCCGCCGTCAGCAGTCTTCGCTCGATTAAGCTCGCCGCCAGCAATTCCCAATCGGCCGCGCGAGGAACGAAGTCCGCTTGCCCCGCGACCACCATCCGTTCAATTTCGGCGTGCCTGTCGTAAGCCGCAACCAGAACCACCGGCGCGACCGCAGCCAATTCCGCGATCGATTCTGCAAGCCCTGCAGAGCCCAGAATTCGATCGTCCGCGATGATGATTTGCGGCTGGTGTTCCTTCGCCATCGCGCACAATCGTTCGATCCTATCCACGCACACAACGGACGCGTACGAAATGGCCTGCTTCACTCTCTCCGTTAGTTGAGACGGGAATTCGTCTTTTGGAATCCCGACCAACACACAGGGAGGTCGTTCTATTGCAAGTGCCGGCTTCATCGCTCCAAACATGTCATCTGCTTTCTGCCTTCGCGTTGCTTCTTTCGCCTTCTTCTTTTCTTTCTTCTTTCTTTCGTTCTTCTTTCTTTCTTCTTTCTTTCTCCCGCCTTCCGCTTTCCGGTTTCCCGCAAAATGTAACGAAAATACCCATCATCCGCTCGTCAGTCGAGACGGAGCATCCATTCGGCTAAACTGCGCAGAATCAAAGCCCCTCTATATTCTGCACGCCCTTAATTCGCCTGGTGCTCCAGAGACCTTTTCTCGACACGCATGCCGAGAAAAGATCGGCGTAAGTCCTTTGACATCAACACAAGTGCAGAAACTTCTCGACACACTTTTCGCTGTTTCGATCTCGCCGCCGCACTGCACCATCCCTGGTGCACTTTTCGCCGGGAATCGAACCGAGAACGCAGAGACTCACACCTCGATCTCGCGCGCCGGGCTCTCCTCTCTTGACATCGTCTCACTGCTTGCCATGCGTTCGTGCACCGCGAGTTTCAGTTCTTCGATCAGAAACGGTTTAGCCAGGTACGGCAGTTTCCTCGGGACGAGAAACTCGAGCGTCCGCGGACCAAGCGTGTCGCCGGTCACGAACAGCAGTCTTTTGCGCATCGGGCTGTTCGTCCGTTCAAGTGAATCGTAAAACGCGGGCCCATCCAGCCCCGGCATCCTCAGGTCACAGATCAGCAGGTCATACGAATCTCTCGAAATCTTCAGCAGTCCTTCTTTGCTGTCCAGCACCGTCTCCACGCTGTAACCTTCCTCTGCCAGCACATCCGCCATCAGTTGCGCGACGGTCGGTTCGTCTTCAATCACGAGAATCCGGTTTCCCGCTCTACGGGGTGTCCTGTGGAGCCGCTTGCGATGGCTTTCTTCCTTAATTTGCTCGCGAGCAGCAACCACCGGAATTTCAACGCTGAATTTGGAACCAATTCCCGGTTGACTGTCGAGTGTCACCTCTCCGCCGTGCTGCTGCACGATACCGTAAACGATTGAAAGCCCCAGCCCGGTCCCGACGCCCGGCGGCTTCGTCGTAAAAAACGGCTCAAAGACACGATACGCGACTTCGTGTGGGATCCCCGGCCCGTCATCTGCGATCTCGATCACAATTCGCTGGTTCCGTCCTCTGCCGGGCGGCAACGCCTCCGAATGCGATACCCGCCTGGTTCGAATCAACACATGTCCCTGGCCGCGCCCCTCGACAAGCGCTTGCTCGGCGTTGATCAGCAAATTCAAGACGACCTGTTGCAATTGGTACGGGTCGGCCATCGTGTGCGGCAGATTCTTCGCCAGGTCGCATGTAACCCGTATGTTCTCGACTCTCAGTTCGTAGCTGCGCAACGCCAGCGCGCGTTCGATGATTTCGTTAATGTCGACGCGGCTTCGCTGTGGCTGGTTCTCCCGACCAAAATACAGCAGATTTTTGACGATCCGTCGCGCGCGCTCTGCTTCCCGGTACACCTTTTTAGCTTCTTCGAGCTGGTTCCCCTTCAAACCATGCACCAGCAGCAATTGCGTATAGCCCATGATGGCTGTAAGTGGATTATTGAGTTCGTGCGCAATTCCCGACACGAGCTGTCCCACTGCCGCCATCTTGTCCGTCTGCAGCATTTTGCTCTGAATCTGCCGCTCGCCCGTCACATCGGTGTAGACTTCCAGCCAGCCCACCGCGTGGCCTGCGGCGTCGAGCACAGGACGGGAAAAACGCTCAATGACCCGCTTCGCGGGCCGCACGATTTCCACCTCGTCATGGACCGGCTCGCCCTCACCCCGGGCGAACACTTCCCAGGGAGTCGAGAACGCCTCGGGATCGCGAAATCTTGGAGCTAACGTCGTACGCACGTCGTCAATCGTCTGTATCGCAGCACGCACGCGCGCATCCATGCCGAAGAGCTGCCCAAATCGCGTGTTGCTGAACTTCACGCGTCCAGAGCGATCGAACACGATGACGCCGGCTTGCACGGAATCCAGAATGCTTCGCAGCTCCGCCTCAACCTGGCGCCACTGCATCTCCGCGCGCTGCACGAGCGAGCCATCTTCGAGGCACAACAGCAATTCGTGTGAATGAGGGAGAACGGCCCGCAGCGTGATCCGTATGGGATGACCCGTAACGAGTGCCGCGTCCAGCTTCGCGCGCTTCGCTGGGTTAGCTTGATCGCACAGGAGCAGCAGCCCACCTCCGGATTGCTCCGCGAGAACCGTTCCTAACTGGATGCCGCGGGCGCTCGCCCCTCGCAATCCGAGCAACTGCCGCGCGCGGGTATTCGCGCGGTGCATTGTTCCCGACGTGTCGGTTAATAACAAAGCCTCGCCGCTAGAGTCGAATAGAGCGGTGAACGCGTCGGTCCCCGGTGCGGGGAACTTTGCTACGGATCGCGGTTCAGGCGAGGTCAACCGCAGGTGAGCGGCCGCGACCCCCTCGTCGACGTGATCTAGTTCTGCTGCGGGAACGCCAATCATCGATTTCTTCGCGTCCTTCACCACCGCCCCTGAACAATCCAGTAGCTGCAAGCCAACGCCGTTCCGATGGCGATCGCATACTCCAGCGTTCGGCGAAGCACTCGACTCCAAAGCAAACGCTCGAAAACGGTCGCTGTCGCGGATTGACTCACGATGAGGCATTTGCATGAGGCGGACCAAAGTCGGCGAGCGCATGTGCCGTGGTTTGTTGGCGTTGACCTGGACGCGGTTTGCCTGGCAGAGTCGGCTTTCCCGAATCGAAACTGGTGCGGCCCTCTCTGGAATTCGCTTCGAGTCTGCTCGCGTTCTTTCTACTTGTCTTGGCCGGGGGTGGACGCAAATGGCGTGACGCATCTCACTCAAAGCGACTTCTACTCGGGCCCAACTCGGCACCCTGGTAACGGGTGTTACTGGAAGGAGCGCGTAAGCCTGATTCAGACGGCAGCCGGGATATTTCCTCAGAGAGGCTGGCCTTTCAAGGGCTCACAAATCGGGCTGAGGCCTCACCTGCACAGGGAGTTGCGTCTCGTCGGGGGGAATCGCAGGCGGACGACCGATGCGAAGCGTGAACGACATCCACCGTTTTGAGTTTCTTCGTTAGGACAGTTTATAAGGATCCAGTTCGTACTCCTTCAGTTTTCGATAGAGCGTCGTTTTCCCGATTCCCAGCAAGCGAGCCGCTGCCACTTTATCACCGCCCGCTTCCCGAAGCGACCGTATGACTGCCCTCCTCTCGAGTTCCTTGAGCGAGAGCGGCTCGTCGGTAACCGAGATACGCTCGCTGGAGCCGTAGTGCAGATTCGTGGGTAGATCGGCAATGTGCAGAATCGGGCCGGAGCCCAGCGCCACAGCGCGTTCGATGACGTTTTCGAGTTCCCGCACATTTCCCGGCCACTCGTATGCCAGCAAGCGCGTCATGGCGTCCTCGGAAATCGTCCGTATCGGGCGATCGGCATCCGCGAACTTTTCCAGAAAGCAGTTCACCAGCAAAGGGATGTCGGTTTTCCGCTCGCGTAACGACGGCAGCTTGATCTGCACTACGTTCAGCCGAAAGTATAGATCCTGACGAAATTTGCCCTCGCGAATGGCTGATTCCAGATTGCGGTTCGTGGCTGCAATGACGCGAGTCGAAATGGAGACCCTCTCGGTCGAGCCGACCGGCTTCACCTCCTTTTCCTGAAGCGCTCGGAGCAGCTTTGCCTGCAGGTCGACCGGCATGTCGCCAATTTCATCCAGGAAAAGTGTTCCGCCGTCGGCTGCCTCCATCAGACCTTGCTTCGAATGCATCGCGCCTGTAAACGCACCACGCACATGCCCGAACAATTCGGACTCGATCAACGTGGGTGCCAGCGCCGAACAGTCCACGGGCACGAACGGACGCGCGCGGCGCGGTCCGGAAAAATGGACCGATCGCGCCACCAGCTCTTTCCCCGTTCCGCTCTCCCCTAGAATCAGAACCGGATACGTGTGCTGGCTCACCTTCTCAAGCAGGCGGTACACTCGCTGCATCTTTGGCGAAACGCCGATCAAGCCGGCGAAACCCGGACGCGTGCGAAGTTGTTCGCGCAGGACCCGATTTTCCTGCGTAACGTCCAGCATCTGGACGACGCGCTCCAGCTTTCCCCGCAACTCAGAGACATGGAAGGGTTTCGTCACATAGTCAGCCGCGCCCAGGCGCGTCGCTTCGACGGCATTCTCGATCGTCCCGTATTGCGTTAGGACAATGACCGCCGTCTCCGGGTGGCGCTCCCGGATCTGTTTCAGCAGTTCGAGGCCGCCCATTTCCGGAACTCTCAAATCGGTGATCACAATATCGATTGGATATTGCTCCAGGGCCTCCAGCGCCTCTTCGGTAGTCGACGCGGCCCGCGTCGCCAACCCGGTGTCGACGGCAACTTCCCTGCATAGCTCGCGGGTGGCTCCCTCGTCGTCTACGATGAGGACTGTCGCCGCTGCTACGACCTCCCGACTTGCCGCTGCGTTCAAAGTGGGTGTCAACCTGTTACTCCTTTGTCCATTTCCAAACTGCAAAGAGCATGCCAATTGGGTACACGTTGGTCTTAATTGCCCATTGATTTGAATCGACTTAGAAAACGCAGTGCCAGCGTGTCGGTGGAATCTAGGACTAAAATGGAACTGGCGACAAGATGGGACTTCTACGAAGGGCTGCAACCGTAACAATACGTATTGAGTGCAGGATTGGAACTGTTGCTTTTCCCTAAATGGAACGGGCCGCCGGGGCTGGGCTGCTGTTCGGCATTCTCGCTGGGAGTCTACGTCGGTCTTGAGTTTCGTGGTGCAATGCAGGGCAGGAACAGCTAGACTCGCGCGATAGCTGATCGCAGTCGAGGCCGTTGCAACGGGAGAGCCGTGAAAGTCACGTTCTATACTGTAATCGGAGTCGTACTGGTTGCTATCGCAATTGCGGCTCTGATTCGTCCAAATTGGACACTGCCGGCTAACAAACGTGAGGAAACCGTCGCCAGCCAGCGCGTTCTGATCGAAACGCGGCGGATAGTTCGGATTCCGCGCGTCGCCAGCGCGACAGAACTCGTGCTGGGGCTGGGACTGATTTTTTTTGGCTCACGCCCCCCTCGTGAGATAGCCAGGCGCCGCCGCTGAGCACCCGGACAGCAGCGCGCCGGAACAATCCAACAAAAACTAAAAGGGCGAGACGGACTCGCCCCTTTTTCCTGCTGTCTCTGTGAGTGATTCGTTGTCAGCCGATCTGGATTGCCTGTGTCTTCCCGCTGAATTCAACCTCGCTTACGTGGTTGCTGCTCACGATTACTTCCGTGTCGATCGGCGCCTTGTTTAAGGTAATCCAGCGTACGGGCACTTCAGCGACGGTTTCGGAAGATTGTGTGTCAACTACCTTCATTTTGCTTTCGTTCGGCTGTACTTCCAGCTTGTAGGTTCCAGGCTTCAGTTGCTGTCCCGCTATCACTTCCGGATTGACAACTGTTAGCTCAGCGGAATCGGTATGAGCCCACACTGGCAGGGCGAGAAATGCGACGGCAGAAAGCGCTATCAGGCAATTTTTGACGCGAAAATACATGGCTCGAATCTCCTATGAAAACGAATTTGGGTTCGCCGGAAAGTCGAGCAGGCCTGCTCTGATCCTGCGTGAGAGGCCGCCAGGCATTAGCCTGAGTCGCTATTCAGCCCTCACTCATTAGGATGCGGATTTCGTATCATCGGTTTCTGAAAAATTACGCCACGCAGCGAAGCGCATTCCGCTTCAGGCGGTAGCGCGCGCGGCGTTGACCAGAGCCGACACCATCGATTGGAAGATGACGAGGCCGTCCGCGGAACCCAATTGCGCCTCGACGGCGCGTTCCGGGTGCGGCATCATGCCGAGAACGTTGCGATCGCGGTTGCAGATTCCCGCAATCGCTGCAAGCGCGCCATTAGGATTGGCCGCGCGGTCCTCCTCTGCTGCTATGCGATTTGCGGGATCGCCCGGATCGCTGCCATCCGGATGAACGTAGCGGAAGATGATTTGGTTGTTACGCTCGAGGTCGGCGAGCACCTGGGGATCGCAGAAGTAGTTTCCTTCCATGTGGGCGATGGGCACCTGAAGAACTTGTCCGCGAGCCGCTGAGCACGTAAACGGAGTGTTCGTGCTCTCCACACGAATGTGAACCTGCCGGCAGAGGAAATGCAGGCCTCTGTTGCGCATCATCGCACCCGGCAGCAGCCCTGCTTCAAGAAGAATCTGAAAGCCGTTGCAAATGCCGAGGACAAGCCCGCCGGAGCGCGCAAACCGGCTGACCGCATTCATCACCGGAGAAAAACGGGCGATGGCACCGGTGCGGAGATAGTCTCCGAATGCGAAGCCTCCGGGCAGCACGATCGCATCGAAACTGGAAATGTCGTGCGATTGGTGCCAAATCAATTCCACGGGCTGGCCGATAACGGAGCCGACGGCGTGGCACGCATCATCATCGCAATTCGAGCCGGGAAACTGCACGACTCCAAATTTCATTGCGGTTTACCTCGCTGAGAAACTCTATTCTAACACGCCGGGACCGCAGCCTTACCGCGCGGTGTGCCGGATCCGCGGGCGCATCACGCGGCGCGTCCTGATGAACCTACTTCTTTCGGGACTGCTCGAAGGCATCCCACACGGAATCAGGGAAATCCAGCGCATCGTTGAATTCGCCGGCGCCGCGGAGCCACAGCCCTCCGTCGATTGTGACGCAGTCGCCGTTTACGTAATCAGCTTGCGGGCTGAGAAGATACACGGCGAGATTTGCCAGCTCATCGTGACGGCCAAACCGCTTCATCGGATGTTGGTTTAGCGCCCGCTCCTCGAAATCCTTCGAGGGCATCAGGCGCGACCATGCTCCTTCGGTGGGAAATGGACCGGGCGCGATGGCATTGAGCCGGATATGATGACGCGCCCATTCGACGGCCAGCGATCGCGTCATGGCAAGCACCCCGGCTTTAGCACAGGCCGATGGAACGACAAATCCCGAGCCGCAATTCGCGGCGGCATAGGTGGTCGTGATGTTAAGGATATTGCCGGGCTGCTTGGCGGCAATCCAGCGACGACCGAGCGCGAGCGTGCAATGGAAAGTACCGTGGAGAACGATTCCGACGACGGCGTTGAAGGCGTTTGGCGAGAGCTTCTCCGTGCGAGCAAGAAAGTTACCGGCGGCATTGTTCACGAGAGTGTCGATGCCGCCGAACGGGGCGCCGAACTCCTTTTCTGCCGCGGCGATAGCTGATTCGACGGCGTCGAAGTCGCGCACGTCGGCGCAAGCGTAGGCCGCGCGGGCGCCTTTGGCTCGGATGTCGGTAACGGTCTGCTTCAAAGGGTCTTCACGGCGGCCAACCAGGAATAAGGTGGCGCCGAGCTCGGCAAAGCGGAGGGCCATCGAGCGGCCGAGGCCGGTTCCTCCACCGGTGATCAGGATGGTGCGACCCTTGAGCAGGTCCTTTTCGAACATGAGCTGCGTCCCCCTCTCCTTGGACGCGTTAACCTAAACCGAATCGTGAATTAGGGCAAAGAAGATTTTGGGACCAAGAATTGCGCGCCCAACTATACAAAAGTGTGTCGACCAATTTTTGCACTTTTGTTGATGGCGCGAGACTTACGCGGATCTTTTCTCGACACGCGTGTCGAGAAAAGCCCATGGTGGCCGCGACAAATCTGGACGCATGAAGTGTCATCAATTGGTGCGCTTGGAGTGTCACCAATCAGTGCGCCGGGCTTCTGCCTGCCCGTAAGACGGACATGACACGGGACAGACCCTTGGCCAGGTGGCATGTAGGCTGCGTTGTGGTTTCTAGTAAGCATAAAAACGAGATACACTAGCATGTGTTTAGTAATGTGTCAATACCTAAGTGTAGTACTAGGACCGCGTCGAAAAGGCCCGCGCTTCCACCGCCAAACAAAAAACGACGAAATTCGCTCAGCCGAGGGCGGCCTTCGGGTATGCTCTCTTCGCCACGGTACTCGGGCAAGCAGGACAAGGATGTGCCACACAAGCAAATGCTGCCGCGACACAGATGGGCGGCAGTCGCCGGCGCGACAGACTAGGCAGGGGCTTCGGTTTCTGTCAGCGGATAAACCTTTATCAGTTTTTTCTGCGCGCGTTGACGGTATGACTGAAGTCATACCCTGACACGAAGACCAGCCATTCGCGAGGATGCGCAAGAGCGACCTTCACGTTCGATCCTGCAGCCACAAACGACAAATTACAAACCGGGAGGCTGCCGGGCTGAAGGCCCCGGCGCTACATTTAAACCTAAGACAAAAACAAAAACGCCGGCGAGACCCTCCAAAAAGACGGCGGGCAGGCGCCGGCGCTACGAACACTGCGAACCTGAGCGAGAAGGACCGGCAGGTCGTCGACAGAAGGCAAATACTGATCCCGCGGCTAAAGCCGACAACTTGGTTGTGCCGCTGTTGCAGCGCAGAAAACGCGCTGCTCCCCCGACTGACGTTCGGGGGCTCCTACCAAAAATCGGGACCGGTCAGGTGCGGACGGCGGTGCGGGTTGAAGTCGAGGGCGGGCTACAAAGCCGGGGAAGACTCCGAACGATGCGCGGAAAAGCCTCACTTCCAGCGAGTCTAGGGCGCAATTCGATTTTCGACATATGCGACCACAATATATTGCGACGCACATTCCGCCCGATCGCAATGAATCGCGGACTAGAACAAGTTGCGACACAGACTCTGGCGAGGTGAGCTACACACACATGAATTCAAATGCGGGTGGCGGGTGTTTTGCGACCGTCGATGCGGCGCGTGGGCTTTGCGGCTTCGAGCTTCAGTTTGCTTGTTCCCGGTTCTCCTGTGCGATCTTCACTATTTCGAGCGGCGGCGTAGACGAGGAGGGCGATGGAGGCCAGGAGGCAGAGCCAGGGAAGCCAATCGCCAAAGCGGACGTAGGGAGTGATGTCGCTGCGGAAGGAGTAGGGGGCGTCGAGCTCGCCGCGCTCGTCGGCCGGCATGGAGGCAACAATGCGGCCGTAGGGATCGATGGCGACGGTGAAGCCGTTGTTCGTATCGCGCAGCAGCCAGCGGCGACTTTCGACGGCGCGGACGCGCGCCATCAACAAATGCTGAGGGGGAGCGGACGAACGGCCGAACCAGCCGTCGTTCGAGATGTTGATGAGGAGCTGCGCGCCGTTTTTGGCGAAGCGGCGGATTTCGTTGGGGAAAATTGCCTCGTAGCAGATGAAGACGCCGAATTTTCCGCCGGGAAGCTCGCCAATGCTGTATTTCGTGCCGGGCGAGAAGTCGCCGATGCCGGTGGTGAGCGCTTTGGCGAACGTGAGCAGGTTGCGCAGCGGGACGTATTCGCCAAAGGGGACGAGATGCCGCTTGTCGTAACGGAAGGTCTGCTGGCCGGCCGGATTGAGAAGGACGGCGCTGTTGGTCGCGTAAGGCTTAGCGGGCGGGCTGAAATTCCATTCCACGACGCCAACGAGAAAATCGCTGTTGGATTCGCGGGCGATGCGCTGGGCGCGCTGGACGAACGCCGGATCCTGCATCGTGAAAGGCGCGGGAACTTCCGGCCAGACGATCAGGCGATCGTGTGCCTGTGGCGTGTCGATATTTCGCGGAATTTCGGACGCCTGAATGGAACCGACGCTGATATTTTCGAGGATGTCCATTTCCGGGGCATGAAGCTGCAGCCAATCCGCGGGATATTCTTCGGATTGCGGGAAATTCGTCTGGACAAGATGGGCGTAATGAGTCGGCTTGGGGCGCGGGACGAAATAACCTCCGACAAGAGCGATGAGGCCGAGCGCGGCAGTGACGACGAGGAAGGCTTTCCAGAGGCGCTGGCGTCCGACGACGATGGTGTAGGCGAGGAACGAACCGTAGGCGGCGATGAGAAAGCTGAGGCCCCAGATTCCGGTGATGGGCGTCAACTGGACGAGCGCGATATTTGCGCTGGCGGCGTAGCCGCTTAAATTCCAAGGGAAGCCGATATAGGGCAAGTGCGTGCGGGCAAATTCCAGAGTAACCCACAGGAACGGCGCGAGAATGAACGGCAGAGTGCGGCTCTTTTTCGAGACGAGGGCAACTCCAAGCGAGAAAAACAGGCAGACGATTCCACCGGCGATGGCCATGAGGCCGAGAATGCCTGCGGACGTCCACGGATCGATGTTGCCGTACTGCTCCATAACGCCAGCGATCCAAGGAAGGCCGACGGGATAAAACACGAGACCATGGAGGAATCCGTAGAGCGGCGAGACGGCCGGGCGTGCGCGATAGGAAGCGAGAATCAGCATGGCCAGCGCGACCCAGGCAAGCGGCCATAGGTTGTATTTGGGAAACGAGAGCGCGAGAGCGGCGCCGCTACCGGCTGCGAGCAGCGCTCGCGTGTACCAACGGAGATTCATTTAACGTTTGATGATCGACTTGAAACCTTGGTGGTCAAGTTCGCGCTTGGCTTTTTCAGCGGCGGCTTGTGAAGAATATGGGCCGACCTGGACGCGATAATAAGCGTCGGTGGCCGGCGCCACGACAAAAGACGGAAAATGCTTCTGCTGTATCGCGTCAGCAAGGGCCAGCGCGTCGCCCTGATGACGAAGAGCAGCGACCTGGAGCACGATCGCATTTTTCAACATGTGCGGAGCGCGAACGTGAGACGGCAACTTCGGTTCGTTGCGCGTTTCCTCCATGCGCGGGGTACCGGCGGCTGCGGCTCCGCGGCTCGCCGGCGGCTTGGGAGCAGCTTCGAGGCCTTCGCTATTCGCTTTCTTTGCGTAGAAGTCCCATTCGCTCGCGGCAGGAGCGGCGGGACTTTTGTCCGCTGACGATTTCGCGGAATTCCGGGGCGAAGCGGCGGCGTGGAGCGGAGACACGTCGGAAGCATGGACGGAGGTGTCGTACTGCGTGCGGCCCATCACGTAGCCGAGCGTGAAGAAGACTCCGCAAAGGAGCACCACGCCTAGAAACAGGCCGACCAGGTGCCTGCTTTCGAGGACGCGGTCGCTACGCTTGTTTCCCATTCTCTCCTACTTATTTTTCTCGTTCGCCTTCATCCACTGGGAAATGATATCGATCGGCAGCGGAAAAAGAATGGTCGTATTTTTTTCGAGACCAATTTCGGTGAGCGTCTGCAAATAACGCAACTGAATCGAAACCGGCTCTTTTTCCAGGGCGGAGGCGGCTTCGGCCAGTTTCGCCGAGGCCTGGAACTCCCCTTCGGCCTGAATCACTTTGGCGCGGCGCTCGCGTTCGGCTTCCGCCTGGCGGGCGATGGCGCGCTGCATGCTCTCCGGAATATCGACCTGCTTGACCTCAACCTTCGTTACTTTGATACCCCAAGGCTCGGTATCCTGGTCAAGGATAACCTGCAACTTCGCATTTACCCTTTCGCGTTCAGAGAGGATTTCGTCGAGCTGGAACTGGCCGAGGACGCTGCGGAGACTCGTCTGCGAGAGCTGCGAAGTAGCGTAGAGATAATTCTGGACCTGCGAGATGGCGAGATTGGCGTCGACCACGCGGAAATAACAGACGGCGTTGACGCGGGCCGAGACGTTATCGGACGTGATCACGTCCTGGGGAGGGATTTCGAGGGTTTCGATCCGCAGCGAGACGCGGATGAGCTTGTCGATGGGAGCGAAGACGAGTTGAAGACCGGCGCCCTTCGCCTGAGGAAGCATGCGGCCAAGGCGAAGCACGACTCCGCGCTCCCATTCCTTGAGAACGTAAATGCAGTTGAACAGCCAGATCAGGAAGATGAAAATAGCGACGCCAATCGCAACCCAGAACACATCCATTTAGTGCTCCTCCTTGACGCTAACGTCCAGAGCAAGCCTTAGGGGCCAACGTTTACCCGGCGGCTAAAGCCGCATTCATTTTGGGCCGCGCACGGTGCGACTGAAGTCGCAACCTGACACGAACCCCGACGTCACACACACACTAGCGCGATTGCTGCAGCGACCCCTGTTTGTCCGCATGTAAATCCGTCGGCTCGACATGCAACAGCAATCCGTCAACATGCTTGACGCGGATGCGCGTGCCCTTCGGCAGAACGCGTCCCGCCGGCGAGACAGCTCGCCAAAGCTCTCCGTGAACGAAAACCATGCCGGGCGAATCCATGCCAAGCGGTTGAGTGACCAAGCCTTCTTCACCCACGAGTTCTTCTTTTCCCGTGGCCGTCTTCCAGGCGCGCGAGCGTAACACGAGCCGTGCCAGGAAAATCACGATAATCGCAAACGGGATGGCGACGGCAACCGCGATCCAAGCGTTCACGCCGCCTCCTGTAATCGGCGAACGCACGAGCATGATTGCGCCCAGGATCATGGCGATGACGCCTCCCAGGCCGAGAATGCCGTGCGTCGGGTATTTGGCCTCCAAAACAAAGAGCGCAATCGCCAGGACGATGAGCACAAGGCCGGCAATGTTGACCGGGAGCATGTGCATTGCGTAGAGAGCGAGCACAAGAGCGATTCCGCCGATGACGCCGGGAGCGAACATGCCCGGATGCGTAAATTCGGTGTAGAGGCCAAGGACCCCGACGATCAGCAGGATGAAGAAAATATCGGGCTGGACGATGCGAGAAAGGAACTTCTCGCGGGTAGACATTTGCGTTTGAACGATCTGAATTTCGGAGAGGTTCAACCTGGTGGTGGTGCCGTCGAGGCGCGCGATCGTGCGGCCGTTGAGCTGCCCGAGAAGATTCGCGGGCGACGAAGCGATGAGGTCGATCAATTTGCCGTCGAGCGCTTCTTTTTCGGTGAAGGCTTTCGCGTCGGTGACAGCCGTGAGGGCGAGGGTAGCGTTGCGGCCACGACGCTCCACGTAGCTGCGCATATAGGCCGAGGCCTCGTTCATCACCTTGCGCTCCATGGTCGGATCGATCTTCGCGGGCGAGCCGAAAATTTCGAAGACGGGCGAAGCGGCGCCGGTGTCAGTGCCGGGGGACATCGCATCAATGTCCGCAGAAAGCAAAATGAAGAAGCCGGCAGAGGCAGCGCGGGAGCCTGTGGGATAAACGTAGGTAACGACCGGAACTTTGGAGGACAAAATTGCGCTGATGATCTGGCGCATGGAAACGTCGAGGCCGCCTGGAGTGTTGATGGTGATGAGGATGAGGGCGGCGTGATTGCGGTTGGCGTCGGCGATGCCGTTGACGATGTAGTCGGCAAGGATCGGCTCGATCTCGGAATTGATGCGGAGTTCCACAACCGTGGCGGGGCTGGAAGAATCGACGGATGACGAGCGTGGGGTGGCGGAAGCGCGCGCTAACAAGGCAAATACAAATGCAAACAGCGCGCAGACACACAGGACAACGCTGGGCCGCATCGGCAGCGTCGCAGGGCTTGCGCCGGGCCGCCGCGAGCGGCGGCTAAAGCCCGAATCCAGAAATCGCATTTCGGTGCGTATTATAGCCGATATATGAGGAAAGCGCCGGGATTGCGAAGCGCCCGCGGGACGTAAACGCGGCGTTGTAGAACGTTGGTACGTCAGACGCGGAAAAGACTCACTCTTGTGGCACGCTCGCAGCGTGGCTCGCGAAAGGCGCGAAGGATGCGGACGGGCACTGGGGAACGATGAGCGCCGGGAATGAGGCGAGCGCGAGAGTTTGGAGGCTGCTGCTGCGACGGGCTAGTCGCGCACCGTCTTTTTCTGGTCGGTGGCGTAGACGGGAGTGACGGTGAGCACCTGCTGGACGCGCGGATCCTTAATGACTTTCGCGAAGGCAGGGTCCTTGGCGGCGGAAGCGAAGTCTTTATAGCCGTCGTCGCGTGACAATTTCAGGAAATGAGCCGCATGCGCGGCGTCTCCCGCCAAAGCGTACGATTTGGCCACGTAGAAATAAAACAGGCCGGGATCGGTGGACATACGCTGCTGAATCAACGCACCGCCCTCGCCGCGATTCTCGAAAATATTGGGATCGATCAGGAGGGCCTGGCGGAAGGAGCCGATGGCGCTGGGATAATCCTTCCTTTCAAAATAGGCATAGCCGAGATTGGTATAGACGGTAGCCATGTCGGGGCGGATTTTCAGCGCCTTTCGGTAGTACTTGAT
>JBOGNK010000202.1:0-24302 GCA_050747085.1 Candidatus Acidiferrales bacterium | reverse complement strand
GATGACTTTCACCATTCTTTGCATACGCTGTTGACCCGCGAGCGAACGGGCTATTACGAGAGCTTCGGTTCGATCGAACATCTCGCCAAAGCCTACAGGTCTGGATTCGTCTATTCGGGCCAACGTTCGGCTTATCGGAAGCAGCAATATGGGAACTCCTCCCTGGACGTCCCCGCCCGCCGGTTTGTTGTGTTTGCACAGAATCACGATCAGGTGGGGAACCGCGCAGCAGGAGACCGGCTTTCGACGATTGTAAGCTTTGAACGGCTAAAGCTGGCGGCCGGTGCAGTGCTGCTGTCGCCCTTCGTTCCCCTTCTGTTCATGGGTGAAGAATATGGTGAGACGGCACCTTTTCAATATTTTGTCAGTCATAACGATGAGGCGCTGATCGTAGCCGTTCGCAACGGGAGGAAAGAGGAGTTCTCGCGCTTCGAATGGCAAGAAGACATTCCCGATCCGCAATCTCAGCAAACCTTCGACCGCTCGCGCCTGAATTGGAGTCTTCGTGATACGGGCGAGCATCTAACCCTGAGGAATTTTCACAGGGATTTACTCAGCCTCAGGCGCTCCATCCCGGCTCTTTCGAACCTGAGCAAAGATTGCACGAAAACATTCGTTTGTGGCGACTCCTGCTTGATCCTCGAGCGCTGGCATGCCAGCAGTCGCGTCGCTGTACTATTCAATTTTGGCGAAACGGTTACGAGGGCGCGCTTTCCGGGCAGAGAGAACCAATGGCGGAAGATATTCGATTCCGCCGATACAAGCTGGGCAGTTCCCGGCAGCGTTGCTCCTCAATTTGTCGAGGTAAGCGAATCCACAACGGTCGGCATACCCGCGCTTTCTTTTTGTGCATTCGTGCCTTCGGCCGACGGAGGCTCGCGTGACGCCACCATCTGATCGCTACCTGTGCGTGCACGCGCACTTCTATCAGCCGCCGCGCGAAAATCCATGGCTGGAGTCCGTCGAGGTCCAGGACTCGGCATACCCCTACCACGATTGGAATGAGCGGATCGCGGCTGAATGCTACGCCCCGAACGCCGCTTCTCGAATCTTGAATGGAGATGGCCGCATACGCACAATCGTCAACAATTACCTGAAGATTAGTTTCAACTTCGGCCCGACGTTGCTCTCATGGATGCAGTCCAAATCTCCCACGCTTTACGCGGCGCTGCAGCAGACGGATCGCGAAACAGTCGCCCAGCACTCGGGCCACGGGTCCGCTCTAGCACAGCCTTACAATCACATGATCTTGCCTCTTGCGAACATGCGCGACCGCGAAACGCAAGTTATTTGGGGTATTCGCGATTTCGAGCATCGTTTCGGACGTGTGCCAGAAGGCATGTGGCTGCCGGAAGGCGCGGTCGATTTGCCGACACTCGATGTCCTCGCGAAACACGGAATCCAGTTCACGATCCTTTCGCCCTTTTCGGCCCGACGCGTGCGTCGGCTCGGCGGCACCAGATGGAAGGACGTGACGGGCGGGCAAATCGACCCCTCGCGCGCCTATAAACTTTCCCTAGCGTCCGGCCGTTCGATCAGTGTTTTCTTCTACGATGGTCCGGCGTCGCGCGCCGTCGCCTTCGAACGCATTCTGGCGAGCGGCGAAGCGTTTGCGAACCGCTTGCTCAGCACGTATTCCGATTCGCGCAACTGGACTCAGCTCGCTCATATCGCTACCGATGGCGAAACTTACGGTCATCATAAGACGCACGGCGACATGGCGCTCGCGTACGCACTCCACTATATCGAGTCGAACGGTCTCGCTCGTCTGACGAACTATGGCGAATTCCTTGAACGCTTTCCTCCTACACATGAGGCTGAAATCTTTGAAAACAGTTCGTGGAGTTGTTCTCATGGCATCGAGCGCTGGTGCTCCGACTGCGGCTGCAATTCGGACGCAAATTCTGGATGGAATCAGAGTTGGCGGGCCCCGCTGCGGCAGGCGTTCGACTGGCTGCGCGATACAGCCTCGCCGCTCTTTGAGCAGCAAGCTTCGAGACTGTTCAGCGATCCCTGGAAAGCTCGCGACGATTTCATTCGGGTGATTCTCGATCGCTCGCGCGATAACGTCTCCGACTTCCTGCACCACCACATGACCGCCGAGCAGCCGTGTCCCGAGAAGCAGATTCTTGCCCTCCGCCTGCTCGAGCTGCAGCGTCATTTGATGCTGATGTACACCAGTTGCGGATGGTTCTTCGATGAGCTTTCCGGAATCGAGGCGGTGCAGGTGATTCAATATGCCGGTCGCGCCGTACAGATCGCCGATAGCTTGGACAATTCGCGTAACCTGGAAAGTGAGTTTCTCGAACGCCTCGCACAGGCCAAGAGCAACATCCCGGAACACAGGGACGGAAAGGCAATTTACGAGAAGTTCGTTAAACCGGCCAAGCTCGACTTGAAGCGCGTCGGCGCCCATTACGCCGTCAGTTCATTGTTTGACGATTTTGGCACAGAGACGCGCGTGTATTGCTACGAAGTCTTCCGAAAGGACCTTCGCTCACTCGTCTCCGGAAAGACGAAGCTCGTCGCCGGACACGCCGAAGTTCGATCGCGCATAACCTGGGAATCGGCGGACCTCTCGTTCGGCGTGATGCACCTGGGCGATCACCTGATATCAGGAGGCGTCCGCGCTTTCACGGACGAGACCACGTACGAGAAGACTATCAATGAAATCAAAACCGTATTCGACATGGGCGATTTCACCGAGCTCATGCGCGTGGTTGATCGCGCTTATGGCGCGGAAAAGAACATGCTGCATGTTTTGTTCCGCGACGAACAGCGGAAAATCGTGCGTCAGATTCTCGAAACGCCGATCGCTGAGGCAGAACTCGTTTATCGTCAGCTCTATGAGAATCGTGTGCCTCTAATGCATTTTCTCGCGGCGCTCAATTTTCCTCGCCCCAAGGTGCTCCAAGCGGCCGCCGAGTTCACTTTAAACGAGGACCTCCACTCGTCGCTCGATGCGGAAGATCCGAATATTGAGAGAACCCGCACGATTCTCGATGAAATCGGCCGTATGGAGGTTCCAGTCGACTCGACGAGTGCGGAATTCGCGACACGCCGGAAACTCGAAGATCTGGCTGCCCGGTTCCGCGAGAATCCGGCGCGTATCGATCTCCTCGATCAGTTGCTCCGTTCCGTGGAGCTCGCTCTCTCTCTGCCGTTTCCAGTGCAGTTCTGGAAGGTTCAGAACGAATATTTTGACGTCCTTAAGACCTTTCATCCGCAGGCGTGCAAATCGCCGAAAGCTGCGGACAAATGGCTCACTCTGTTCAAAAATCTCGGGACAAAGCTTTCATTTCATATTGAATCAGTATAGTTTGAGCAACGATGCGAGTCCCGTCGGCAACCTACCGCATTCAATTCCATCTGAATTTCCGATTCGCCGACGCAGAGCAAATCATCCCTTATCTGAGCGAGATGGGAATTACCCATCTCTACGCCTCACCTTGGGGGCGTGCGCGTCGCGGCAGCATGCACGGTTACGATGTTGCCGATCCGCTCCACGTCAATTCCGAGTTGGGGACAGAAGAGGAATTCACCAGCCTCGTCGCGCGGTTACACAAATACGGCATGGGCCTGATCCTCGATATCGTTCCAAATCATATGGCGGCAAGCGATGAAAATCCTTGGTGGATGGACGTTCTGGAAAACGGAATCGGGTCATCGTATGCGAGTTATTTCGACATTGATTGGGATGCGCCGGGTGCAAAGTCGCGCGATGTGCAGAAGAATCAAGTTGTTCTTCCCGTCCTAAATGATCAATACGATCGAGTCCTCTTCAGTCAGTCACTCGCGGTTCGGCTCGACGAGCGCGGCTTTTTCATCCAGGCACAAGGCAATCGTGTTCCGGTCAGTCCGCACACGTACTTCGAGATCCTTCTACCTTGCGCGGAAGCACTAGGCGTCGCGAGTTCCGTCAGCCCCGGATCGCTGCGCGAATTCGAGTTATTGCTCGAAATCGCTCGCGCCCTTTCGCTCCCGTCCGACGAAATGTTGGGCGTGGAAAAAACGCGTTCCGTTCTCGGACTTGAATTGAAGACGCGCCTTTGGCAGTTGTATCTTCGGGAAAAAGCTGTTCAGGACGCACTCAATGAAACGCTTGCGCGATTAAACGGTATTGCAGGCGACGCCGAATCGTTCCGCGCGATCGACGCTCTTCTCATTCAGCAGCCGTATCGATTGGCACATTGGCGCACAGCAGCGGGAGAAATCAACTACCGGCGCTTCTTTGGCTTGAATCACCTGGTCGGAATCAGAGTGGAAGATGCGCACGTTTTCGAGGCTACCCACGCCATGGTCTTTCGCCTCGTGGCGGAAAACAAAGTGGATGGCCTTCGAGTCGACCATATCGATGGGCTGCTCGATCCACTCGAATACCTCGATCGACTCCAGAATGCGCGTAAGGTTCAATCGGGCGACGATAGCGCCGGCCTCGGGATTTACACCATCGTCGAGAAAATTACCTCCGGCGATGAAGAGCTGCCGAAGAGCTGGCGAGTGGCAGGAACTACCGGATATGACTTCCTGAACGTCGCGAACACACTGTTCATCGATCCGCGCGGCTGGCATGAACTGGAAAACGTCTATCGTGATTTTACCGGCATTCATTCGACATTCGCCGACACGTGGTACATCCGCAAGCGCCAGGTGATGGAGGAACTCTTCGGCTCGGATATTCGCGTCCTCTCGTCCCGGTTAGGCCGCCTTGCCGCCTTAGACCCGCGCGGTCGCGATCTGCCGATGCGCGAGCTGATTCGCGGCTTGAAAGAAATTACTGCTCGTTTGCCGGTGTATCGAACATACATCCGCGATCTCGTACTTCCGGAGCGCGATAGACCGCATTTGGTTGAAGCCATTCGATTGGCGCATCGCCGGTCCGTTACAACTGAAGTCTCGGAAGCCGTGTTCGATTTTTTCCGTCATGTGTTTCTGATCGAGCTCCCGCGCGAGCCTGTTCCGTTTCGAGAGGCGTGGCTCGATTTCCTGATGCGCTGGCAGCAGTTCAGTGGCGCTGTCATGGCCAAAGGCCTCGAGGACACCGCATTTTTCGTTCATCATGGACTCCTCTCGCTCAATGAAGTTGGCTGCAACCCATTCCGCAGAGGCATCCGCTTTGGTGTCGCCGCGTTCCACGAGTCCAATCGTCGAAGGCAGCAAGAATATCCGTTTACGCTGAACGCTACGTCTACTCACGACACGAAATGGAGTGAGGACGTTCGCGCCCGCATCAACGTTCTTTCCGAGCTCCCGCAGGAATGGCATCGTCGGCTCACCCACTGGTCGAAACTGAATCGCTCCAAGAAAACAGAGGTTGAGGGGAGACTGACGCCAAGTCCAAATGAAGAGGTCCTGCTTTATCAGGCGCTTTTGGGAATTTGGCCTTTCACCGACCCCAATCTCGATGAAATTCGAGAGCGGATCGGCGGCTTTCTGCTGAAAGCCGTTCGCGAGGCCAAGACCCACTCGAATTGGTTTTCACCAAACGAAGCGTACGAAGCCGCTGTGCACGAATTCCTGACAGCCATCCTGCGTCCTGGTCCCAATCCATTTCTGCAAGACTTCCTGCAGTTTTTCGAGCAGATTACTTTGCGCGGGGCTTGCAACGCCTGGTCGCAGGTTCTCTTGAAGATGACCTCGCCTGGTATCCCTGACTTCTATCAGGGCAATGGCCTATGGCAGTTCCGGCTCACGGATCCGGATAACCGCAACCTCGTCGACTACCGGGAACGCACCGACGCAATTGAGAGCCTGATCGCAATAAAGAATGGCGGCCTTTGCCCGCGCGAACTCCTTGAGAATTGGCGAGATGGCCGGCTCAAACTTTATCTTGCTCAGAAGGTGTTGAATTTTCGCAGCGCGCACAAGGAGCTATTCACCCGGGGCCAGTACTTACCGCTTTACGCGATCGGATCTCACAAAGATTCTGTGTGTTCCTTCGCCCGTGAGTGGAGTGGAGCTTGGGCGATTACCGTAGTTCCGCGACTGACCGCGAAACTCGTGAAGCCTGGCGTTTTTCCGGTTGGCGAAGCGGTATGGAATCGCAATTCCCTCGTTTTGCCGCGCCGCGCTCCATCCGCATGGACGAATGTCCTTACAGGCGATTCGATTGGTGCGTCCCAGGGTTCGATTCCGCTTGCGAACATCCTCTCAATTTTCCCCTTCGCCTTCATTGTCCACGAAACGTAGAGACTGCACAGCACGCCGACGTGCAAGCTACAATTGTCGCCTATTGGCCTACGCTCGGCGCTGCCCCGCGCGCCCCGTCCGTTTTCTACTTGCGGATTCGATCGCAGGTACCAGCGAGTTCCAGATTTCCGATTTGGGGATGTAACCCTCTGCTCCGGCCTCCTCGACCAAACGGGCCATCTCTGGTGTGTCATATTGGGTGACGATCAAGATTTCTGTTTTTGGGAATTCTCGATGGATTTTCGATGCAGCCTCGATACCGTTCATTCGCGGCATGCTCACGTCCATCAAAATCAAGTCCGGGTGCAGCTCCTTTGCCCGCTCGACGGCTTGCACCCCATCGGCTGCTTCTCCGCAGACATCCCATTCGCGGTGGCTGAGCACCAGCGAACGGAGCGAGCGTCGAATCCCGGCATGATCGTCCGCTATCAAAACACGTAATGTCGCCATTAGACGAAATATGCCGGGTTTCGCCCAAATGTTCCATACGCCGGAACTGGCATTTTCACCTGGGTCCGCTTGTATCGTTGCCGACGACTTGAACCAACTTGACCTCTTGGTTTCGCCTGAAGAGCGTCCGTTTCCGGTCCTCGGGCTTTTACTTTACCGACCCTGGCCGTTTACTCCGGTTCTCGGTTATTGCGGAGGAGTAAAAACATCGAGTTTTGCTCTCGGGCAGAGCAAATCGCTTTCGAACCGCCCACGCGAGAAGCAGGATCGCAGCGATCAAGGAAATCGCCGCTCCTACAGTCCTATCCCATGTTCGCCGGAAGGTGAGATCAATTCCATGCCTTCCCGCCGGCATCCGAAGCCACATTGTTCCTGCCGGAGTGGTCCGTGTGGTGACATATTGGCCGTCGAGGCGCACTCGCCAGGCAGGATATGTGAAAAGGCGGAAGGCGAGATTCACAGGTCGCATGCTTTCTTCGGTCAACACGCGCCGTTCCGCCGTCCAGTCTTCTACATGGATTCGAACGTCGGTCGCAGGCACGAGTGTGTTCGAAGCTGTATTAAATTCCGTTGTAATCGGGATCGAATTGGCGGGTGGCTGCTCCAAAGTCGGGTTGATGGCGTATAGGGCATATCGATCCGAGCCGGGAGGTGCAAACTCGTCCGTTCCATCATATCCGACTCCCCAGCGCACCCATGTCGCTATGTCGTTCGCACTGTCGCTGTCCCACCATGTGGTTCGCGCAATGGCGATCCCTGTTCCGGCGATCACTACCACGATGCAAGTCCACACAATCGATCGCTTCCGCCAACTCCCGCACGCGGCTGCGGCGAAAAGCGCGAATATCGGCGCTATCGCGTCCAGCCATCGCCACGGAAACTGGACGAATTTCATTTCGGGCAGCAAATGCCACAAAAAAGCGCTCGGCCAAACCATCATGAATACCGAGGCGCCACCCAGCACAACCAACAGCCACGACAGAATCCGGATATCAGGCTTTCGTGTAACGAACAGGGCGAGCAGAGCACATACGAGAATCATTCCCAGCGCAATCGTCGAGATTCTTAAGTTGAATAGACGGAAATCCGGGTCACCGGTGCGCGAAAACAAAAAATTCTGTACGAACTGATAATTCCCATGAATTGTAAAGCCCAGGTTCGCCCACCTTTGCTCGTAGGCTGCCGGTAAAACGTAAAATGCCGCCAGCCCGAATCCGCAAGCCATTCCCGCTGCTCCGCTTAAAAGCGTGGTTCGCTTCCCCTGAAGCGCATAGCTCACAGCCAGCAGCAACACCGTCGAATAGGTCGCGACGACAGCAGCAGGCGCGTCACACATCCAAACAGCCGCGAACACGAGGGCCAGGAATGGGACTTGTGCCCATCCAGCCTGCATGATTCGGAGCACTGCCAGAATCAACAGAGGAAAGAGCGCCACGGCGAGGAGCTCTGCAAAATCGCTCCTGTAGTAGACGAGAACAAGGCTGTATGGATTCACGGCGAAGAAAATGGCCGCCGCGACCGCTTCATTTTTTGACAGCAACGCGCGGGCGAGCGCCCACATCGCCATTCCGCTTCCCACGAGTACGAGCCATGTGTACGCCGACGCGACAGTCCGCCAAGGCAGCACTAGCCCGAACGCCGCCCCTATGATCCGCGACGCTGGTGGATAGAAAATGAATCGCGGCTCGCCATAACCCCAGTTCGCCCATTCCGCCCAGCGCGGGAATAAAATACCCTCGTGCCATTGCCGCACCATTTCAACCCATGACGCGACGTGAAACTGAAAATCGTGCCCCGAAGCGTCACCGAAGACCCACATCGGCACGATAACCCCAGTCGCCGCCAAGGCGACCACGACGAGCGGCCGGACCCACCCCCTCCGTCCGATCATAGTCCGCCACGGCTGAGTTTCTTTCACGATTTTGACTGGCATCGCCGTTTTTCGACCCGCCATAGTTTTTGGAACGCTATGACGGAATGGCGCGATCAAACATCAAGTCTCGTTGAGCATACAAAACGTTGCGTGCCTGTGCTACCACCTCCCTCGCCCATCTGCCTCCCTTCGCCTCGGGCTATTCGCACTGCAGACGATGGCAGCCCCCACTATAGCCGCGCGCACCGCTAAACGAGACGTGCCGTTCAAGCTTGATGTACAATCACGGCAGTTGTTTTGGCTCACGCAACGTGCCCGCATGGATATCCCGTCCAGCCCCGTCGCTTTGCGCCGTCCTACTGCCATCGTGATCGGGCTTTTTGCGACAATTGCGTTTACGTGTTCCGCTGGCGGGCGGCAAAATGTCGCAACTGAATCGCGCACGCCCTCGGCTTCCCCCCGTTCGACACACCTTCTGCGGTCAACGACACGGCTGGTCCAGCTCAGCGTGATTGTCGACGGTCGACACGGCAGACCGATCGCGGGTCTAAGCAAAAACGATTTCGAGCTTTGGGACAATGGTCACCGGCAGACGATCCAGCTTTTCTTGACGCATGAGAGCGATCCGGCCAGCAGTCGTCCTGCTGCACTTCCTCCGGACACCTACTCGAATCGACTGTCCGACCACACGATTCCAATGAGCGCTACCGTGATTCTGCTCGACGGGCTGAACACGAAAATTACCGACCAGCAGTATGCGCTGCAGCAGGTCGTCCGGTTCCTGGGGCAGATTCGCCCTCAAGATCGCGTCGCGCTCTACACGCTGGGGACGAATTTGACGCTGGTGCATGATTTCACAAACGACGCCAAGGACTTGCTGACTGCGCTTCACGGGTACAAGGGGCAGATTTCGCCGGAATTCGAAATGCCGCCTCAGCTGCAACGCCGTGACCGCTCGAGTCGCGGCGGCCGCGCAGGATTGGACGGTTCCGGCGCATCGAACAACGTGCTTACACCCGTCCTGAAGGTATTCAACGCCTCGGAGCGCAATGTCCAATTGAGCGATCGTGTCGGGCGAACCGTCTGGGCGCTCGAGCGAATTGCCGATCACGTAGCGCTCCTTCCGGGAAGAAAGAATCTCGTATGGGTTTCAGGAAGTTTCCTTGCCGCGGCGGACCTGCAAGATGTGGAAATGAACACCCCGGATGGCGGCCTTCTGTTCACCACTGACTTGACGGGTGTCGCACGCATGTTGAACAACACCAGCATGGTCGTGTACCCGGTAGACGCACGAGGCCTGCTCGTCGGCGGCCTGTTTGGCGCGTTCGGAGACACCGACCCGCGCAATTTCGAGATTATGGACGAGATCGCTCATCGCACCGGGGGCTATGCCTTCTACAGCACAAACGACATTTTCAATTCAATCCGTAGAGCGGTGGACGATTCCCGCGTTTCATACGAGCTTGGCTATTACCCCGATACTGTCAAATGGGACGGTACTTTTCATCGAGTTCGCATCAAGGTTCTTCGCCATGGAATGCACGTACGCGCTCGCGAAGGCTATTTCGCGAATCCAGGCTCGTCACTCACTCCGGAGGATAAGACCACGCTGCTAGGAGAGGCTGCAGCCAATCTGTTCGATGCCGACGGCATCGCAGTCACCGTCAAGGTTCGGTCCACAAACGAATCCCCGCGCACCGGTCGCAGTATTCAAGTTTCAGTACTCCTCGATTCTGGAGCGTTAACTCTCCACCAGGAAGCAAGTGGCTGGACCGGCGGCTTTGACACCGTTTTCGTGCAGGTCGATGGCAAAAGCGCCGTCCTGAACGCTACGGATGATCCGATCCGTTTTATGCTCTCGGCCGATCAATATCGGCAGGTAAGGCGGCACGGCGGTTCGTACACCGAGACTGTCAACCTTAGCCCGCAAGCCTCGCAATTGCGTGTCGTTGTGCGCGACACGTCGAGTGGGAAAATCGGCTCCGTCGGAATCCCTCTAGCCCACTACTTCCCGTCTACGACTCCGCCACCGAGATCCTGATTGCCAGTTTCGACATACGCCACACGCGGCAAGATCGTCGGTGCATCTTGCTTGCGGATGGCGCAGTCTCGCGGATAAAGTGAAGCGTCTGCATGCTGCTGCGCGTCGTGTGCGGACGAACATGGTTCGTCGCAGGTTCTTGCTTGCCTCTTATCGCCGTGAGACACAATGACTGCTGAAGAGAAACGCCTTCAGGGAAACGCCAGCCGCGAAGTCCACTGGGACCGGTGGGGTCCATATCTTTCGGAACGGCAATGGGGGACCGTCCGCGAAGACTACAGTCCGAATGGCGATGCGTGGAACTACTTTCCGCACGATCATGCGCGGTCGCGGGCGTACCGTTGGGGCGAGGATGGCATTGCAGGTATCTGCGACCGGCACCAGCACATCTGTTTCGCGCTCGCTCTGTGGAACGAGAAGGACGCGATCCTCAAGGAGCGTTTGTTTGGGCTGACGAATCGCGAAGGCAATCACGGCGAAGACGTCAAGGAGTGTTACTACTATCTCGACGCGACTCCTACCAGTTCTTATCTGAAGTACCTCTACAAATATCCGCATGCCGCGTATCCGTACGACCAACTCCGCACTGAAAATGCGAAACGCACGCGACATGATCCTGAATACGAACTGATCGACACGGGAATTTTCGCCGAGAACCGGTATTTTGATGTCTTCGTCGAATATGGAAAGGCTTCGTGCGAGGACATCCTGATCAGCATCACGGCCTGGAATCGCGGCCCAGATCTCGCCCGCCTCCACTTGCTTCCCACGATCTGGTTTCGCAATCGATGGGATTGGGGCGACCCTTACGACATGCCTTACGTCCGTCGCGTGAACTCGACGACAGGTATGGCGCTTTTCGGAATGGGCGATTACCACTATGGGCAGCGGTTTCTGTGCGTCGAAAATAATCGTGGCGACAATGAGCACGGCGAAGGTGACCGCGGCGAAGGTAATCCACAATTGCTCTTCACGGAAAATGAAACGAATTGCCAGCGCCTTTATGGGAAGCCGAGCAAGACTCCCTACGTTAAAGACGCTTTTCATCGCTACATCATTGAGAACGAGCACTCCGCGATCAATCCCGCTATGAACGGGACCAAGGCGGCAGCCCATTTTTCCTCCGAAATTGCACCCGGACAAAGTTGGACGATTCGCCTCCGCTTCATCGACCACGATCCTCGTAAGGCGGGCGAAGATGCGGGCAAGCTTTTCGACGCCGCGTTCGACCAGATTTTCTCGGACCGCCGGAAAGAAGCGGATGAGTTCTACGCGGCGCGAATGCCTGATGGGAGCGAGGACGAAAAACTCGTCCATCGCCAGACTTTTGCTGGACTTATCTGGAACAAGCAGAGCTACCACTATGACGTGCGGCGTTGGCTTGCTGGCGATCCGACTCAGCCCAAGCCCGACCCGGCGCGGCTCTCCGGCCGCAACCACGATTGGATTTATCTTTACAACTCCGACGTGATCTCCATGCCGGATAAATGGGAGTACCCGTGGTATGCGGCGTGGGATCTCGGATTCCACTGCGTGGCCATGGCGCTGATCGATCCCGAGTTTGCCAAGCAGCAACTCGTCTTGTTTCTGCGCGAATGGTACATGCACCCGAACGGGCAGCTTCCTGCGTATGAATGGAATTTTTCGGATGTAAACCCGCCTGTGCACGCATGGGCGGCCTGGCGCGTGTATCGCATCGCCGCCCGGATTACGGGCCAGGCCGATCGCAAATTTCTCGTAAGGGTCTTCCACAAGCTGCTGCTGAACTTCACATGGTGGGTCAACCGCAAAGACCCGCAAGGCATGAACGTGTTCCAGGGGGGCTTTCTAGGACTCGACAACATCGGCGTCTTCGATCGCTCGCGCCCGCTTGGCCCCGGAGAGTTCATGGAGCAATCGGACGGCACGAGTTGGATGGCGATGTACTGCCTCGACATGCTGGCGATCGCCGTGGAGCTGGCGCGCGAAGATCCTGCTTACGAAGATGTCGCGAGCAAATTCTTCGAACACTTCGTGCATATCTCCGAAGCAATGAACAACTTAGGCGGGCAGGGCATTGGATTGTGGAACGAAGAGGACGGCTTCTACTACGACGTGCTGCACGTCAACGATTCACGGCACATCCCAATCAAAGTGCGCTCGATGGTTGGGCTGATCCCGCTTTTTGCCGTCGAGACCTTCGAACCCGAGGATATCGAGAGGCTGCCGCAATTCAGGAAACGGGCGCAGTGGTTTCTGGACCACAATCCCGGCGTTTCGAATCACGTAGTACGAAATGAGGGATCATCCGGCGCGGAGCGGTGGCTGCTGACGATCGCCAACCGGGAGAAGCTTGCGCGGATTTATCGCTATGTGTTCGACGAGAATGAGTTTCTTTCACCATACGGCATCCGGTCGCTCTCGAAATTCCATAGGGAGCATCCTTACACCCTCGACTTCGACGGGCAGCATTCGGTCGACTATGAGCCGGCGGAATCCACGACCGATTTATTCGGCGGGAACTCGAACTGGCGGGGGCCTGTGTGGTTTCCGCTGAATTTCCTGCTGATCGAGTCGATGCAGCGGATCCACTTCTATTATCGGGATAATTTCAAAGTTGAAGTGCCCACAGGTTCGGGGAAGCAGATGAACCTGTGGGACGCGGCCAGCGAACTTTCTCGGCGGCTTTCCCGGATTTTCCTGCGTGCGGGGGAGCGGCGTCCAGTGTATGGCGATCAGGAGACGTTCCAGAAGGATCCGTACTGGCGCGACCTGATCAACTTTTACGAATACTTTCACGGTGACACAGGGGCAGGTCTGGGCGCCAGCCATCAGACGGGATGGACTGCACTAGTGGCAAAGCTCCTCGAACAGAGCGGCGATTAGGAGCTGCAAATCGAGCCTCAAGACAGGGGCGGTGAGACACACAGCGAGGTGATCGACGCCCGAGCTAGGCTTGGACGAGTTCGACGAGTAATCGCCCACCGCCGGGAATTGCGATGAGAAAGAAGTTCACCCGGGTTCGGTTGGCACCCGCACGCGTCGCGGGATAAACCGACTCGAGAGCGAACTGTGTCCGCAGAAGCTGTGTCGCTCGATCAACGTCGTTGACGTTCACCTCGATCTGCTGAATCCCTTCGCCGAATTTCTTGAGATAGCGGGCGATGGCTCCCGAGCCGGTTGGTTCGCGGGTGCTCAAGATATCGAGGCGAACTCCACCGGGAAACTCCAGTTCGAATTCCTCTGTGTCCTGATCGGGAGGCACGTCGGCGAGCGGAGGCGTTCCGTTTGCGACGCGAATCTCTTCGAACCGCGCCGACTCGACGGCGATTCCAACCGTAATTTTAGGCGGTCCAGCGGAGGGAATGCACGCTGCCAGTCCGGAGTTGGCTTGCCATTGCTGAAGCAGCGGGGCAATGATCTGTGCGCCAGCGTGGAAGATAGCGGTCGCAGCGTCTTTGCGGGCCGATGTGGCGGGATCGCTTAATGCGGCGATCTGAGCGAGCCGATGTTGATCAGGCATGGTTCACTAAAGGGCAGCGGCCCAAGCCGCTGATGAGGTGATGTCCGGGTCTTGGGCGCGACATGGTCAATCGTCCCTCCGGGACTCTGCCGGTATTTTTGCGCCTCTTTATACCAGCATTCCGCCAGGTATGCCTGCGGCACGCGAGGCTTCATGCCGTCCTAAATACAACCGCCACTCCGCGGCTTGATTCAAGTCTCGTATGAGGCTTTCGCGACCGTCGCGGCTAAAGCCGTTGAGCCGAGAATGGAAAAAATATTCGGTCGGCAGATGGCACGACTAGAGTCGCGATCTGACACGAACCACTCATGCGAAATCAATCGGCTGGCTGGGTGGCGTTGACGTTCGACAGCGTCAATTGCGTGGTTTGTCCCGGGTTCACGGTAACGGCTACGTCCCATTGCGACCTGACGTCGCCGACTTCGGCGTGAAGGTCGAGCGTGCTGAGCCAGTACGTGCCGGGCGTGACCTGTTCGAATCCGGCCTGGCCCTGCAGATTCGTTTCGGTGCGCGCAACGAAATATCTGGACTGCGCCAAATCGAGCGCACGGCGCCGAACCTGCGGGACGCGTTTCGCGACAAGCGCCTGCCATTTGGCATTCGGATCGATGTCTTCCAAACCGAGGTCCATGCCGTCTTTGCTGTCCGCGTCTTGCGCAGCGTAATTTTTGATGGCTTCGTGATATTCACCCAGAAGTCTTTTGTATTTTTCCGGGTTCTTGGTTTTGTCGGTCGGCTTGTATTTTGGTTTTGGAAAATCCGGCAACATCGAACCGTCGCTGCGTGTGGTGTAGGCCTGAAGAAACTCAGGAACCGCAAGGATATCGTCGGGTTTGACTTTCTTCAGGAAATCGTCGCCCGAGAGATGAACCCACTGATTTTTCTTCATCCATGCTTTCAGTTCTTTCGAGACGTCGAGCTTGTCGATGAACGCATTCATGTCGGGCGGAGGATAAGCAGCTTCCGCTTCTTTCTCGATCTGCGCATAACTTTCGCTGAGGAGATAAACGGGGAATCCGCGGACTGGTTCGTCGACTCCGCTGGCAGGTGTGGTGCGGACGATGAAAGCAATCGCACCGCTCGCTCCCATTTGGGCGGCGGCGAGCGTCGCCCAAATGCCCACAGTCATGGAAATGAAGACGAACGAGGCAAGCAGGCGCGCCGTGATCGTGCTGGCCGCGATTCTCATGCGGCTCATGCTAGCAGAAGGGAAGTGCTAAAAATACAATGGCAATTGTGACTGTTTCCCACCAAGAACGCACGTTTCGCAGTGCGGGAGGCGCGCTGCTCCCCCGCAAGCCCTTCGTTCCTCAGCGTAAAAATGCGGGAGCTCCACCGAATTGTCTGCGGCGAGCAGGACAAGTTGGCGCGACTGAACCGGCTGTCAGGTTGAGCCGGCGACTCCAGCAAACGCCGATAATTGCGACGGACGTTTTGCTTCGTGCAACCGGCCGCGATGCGCGCGACGATTGGCGGCAATCAGTAGAGGTGGAAGGTGACTTCGATGATTTGTCGGACGGGCGCGGGCTTGCCGTTGGGGCCCAGCGCGGGACTGAACCGCCATGTGCGGACGGCTTCGATAGCCTTCTGGTCAAGTCCGAGGCCGACGCCCTTGAGAACCTGAATCTCGGTGGCGCGACCATCGGGAGTGATGACGGCGAGTAGTTCGACCGTGCCCTGATACTTTGCCTTGACGGCCTCGTCGGAATACTGCGCCTGGGGGCAATAGAGGCAAGCGGGATAGCCGTACCCGCCGGTCCCTGCGTTGAAAACGCCTCCGCCGGTGCTGCCGCCAGACCCGGGACCGAGCCCACCGCCAGTTCCGCTGCCGACGCCACCGTTATTTCCCGAACCTATACCGCCGCCACCGCCCGAACCGCTGGAATCATTCAGAACCTTCTGCAGCGGATCGCCCCAATTGTTCATATTGGGTTGCGGGATTTTCAACTGCGGAGGTCCCAGGACAGTGGGCTGCATCGCGTAGAGCGGGTGTGGAGGAGTCTTCACCATCGCCGGTGTGATCTGATCCCAACTGAATTTTGGCGCTACGCCTTTGCTGGCCGGGAGCAGTTCGTGATGACCGCCGCCGCCACCGCCGCCCGCGCGTTTCGCAGCGGGCTTCAACCGAGGCAGATAGGGCGAAACGTCAAGCTGCGTTACGTTCATATCGCTGGCTTTGGTGGTTGCAGGAGAAGGAATCTCCATCAATAGCGGGAAGATGATCAGAAGTAGCAGGCCGACGTGCATCGTGACGGAAAGCGCTTGCACGCGCGTGAACTGCGTATCCTTCGACCAAATATCCTTTACGGGGACTGGCTTGCTGGTCACCTGAAGTGGAGGCAGCTTCTTCGGGAAGAATGTATCCCGGAGGTTCTGCAAGAAGCTGTGCTCGGTCCAGCCGATCAGCAGTTCCGAATTGACGGCTTTCGGAGTCGGCTTGAAAAGTTCGCTAAGGTTCTCGCGAAAATCGTCTCCGAACCGCTGCATATTGAACCAGGTTTCCTGGCCGGGACGCAGCTTGACGGGACGCTCGGTGAGAAAATCTTTCAGATTGGAAATCAGGCTAGAGAAAAACGACCCGCGAGAAGGCGCAGGAAAGCGGCCGATTCTCAACGTGGGCTCGGTCTCCGAGCGCCCGGTGTTGTCCGGCCGCGAGCTGAAGTCCTGATCTTGTTCCATGTCAGCCATGCGACTCCCGAGCGCGAGTCTACTGAAAGTTAGACGCCGGACACCGAAAAAGGATGTATCGCGGCACTCGCCGCTGACAGCCCCGTGGAATCATTGTAACATACGGTACTTAAGCGGTTTTTGCGAGTTTCTGCCGCCGAAACAGGCTCCGTCTTTGCTCGCAAATCGCCCAATTTTTTACATTGGCAAGACACAGACGAAAGCCGATCCCCCAACCCGAGAAGGGCGAGAGAACGTCCCCGAATGGATAAAACGCTAGACCTGAAGAGCACGCTGAACCTTCCCCACACCGATTTTCCCATGAAGGCGAAACTGCCGGAGCGAGAGCCAGAGCAGTTAAAGGCATGGGAGGAGAAGCACCTCTATGAGCGCATTTTGGAGGCGAGGAAGAATGCGCCGCTTTTCGTCCTGCACGATGGCCCTCCGTACCCGACAGGCGAAATCCACTTGGGCACGGGGCTGAACAAAGTCGTCAAAGACATGATCGTAAAGTCGAAGATGATGGCGGGATTCCGTTCGCCGTATATTCCGGGCTGGGACTGCCACGGGCTGCCGATCGAAACGAAAGTTGAGAAGGAGCTGGGCGGGAAAACCACAAAAGTTTCGGCTGCGGAATTCAGGCGGCGTTGTCGCGAGTATGCGGCGCGATATGTCGAGGCCCACAAGCGCGATTTCCGCAGGCTCGGAGTATTCGGGCAATGGGACAAGCCTTACCTGACAATGGATTTCACGGCGGAAGCGGCGACAGCCGCGGCGTTCATCGATTTTTTCGAGAAAGGATACGTATATCGCGGTCTAAAACCGGTCTATTGGTGCATTTACGACCGAACGGCGCTGGCGGAGGCGGAAGTCGAATACGAAGATCACACCAGCCCGTCGGTGTGGGTGAAATTCCCATTCGTGTCACCCGCGTCTCCTGAGAAGACTCGGGGGACGGAGCTTCAGCTCCGACATACAGCGGCCGAAAAAGAGGGGGCTCTAGCCCCTGAAGCTCTCCGTGATGTCAGCGCGTTGATCTGGACGACGACTCCGTGGACGCTGCCCGCGAATCGCGCGCTCGCGTTTCATCCGGATTTCGAGTATGTGGTCGCGGATACCACGGCGGGAAAGCTGTTGCTGGCGAAGGAGCGCGTGAATGCGCTTACCGCGGAATTGGGCGTCGAGGTACGCGGCGTTTCGGGTGGATGGAAGGGCCGCGAATTCGAGCACGCGAAATTCCGGCATCCGTTTCTTGATTACGAAGTGCCGGGCGTGCTGGCGGATTACGTCACGCTGGAGCAGGGAAGCGGGATTGTCCACACGGCGCCGGGGCACGGCGCGGAAGACTTTTTCACCGGGCAGAAGTACGGGCTCGAAGCGTATGCGCCGCAGGATGACGATGGGCGTTTCACGGAAGGATTGCCGGAATACAAAGGCAAAACGGTTTTCGAAGCGAATCCGATCATTACTGCGCTGCTGAAGACGCGCGGGATGCTGATGGGCCAACAAAAACTGGCGCACAGCTATCCGCATTGCTGGCGGTGTCACAATCCGGTGATTTTCCGCGCCACGGAGCAGTGGTTCATCGAGTTGGATCACGACGATCTGCGGAAACGCGCGTTGGCGGACATCGCCAAAGTTAAATGGAAGCCGGAATGGGGCGAGGCGCGCATTCACGAGATGGTGGCCGGGCGGCCGGACTGGTGCATCTCGCGGCAAAGATTCTGGGGCGTTCCGCTGATTATTTTTTACTGTGAAAAATGCGGCGAGCAACTGAAGGACTTCAAGGCGCTGCGGCACGTCATTCCATTTTTCGAGCGCGAAGGCGCGGATGCGTGGTTTACGCATTCGTCGGAGGAATTGCTGGGGGCGGGAGTCAAATGCGCGTGCGGCGCGTCAAAGTGGAAGAAAGAAGAGGACGTGTTGGACGTGTGGTTCGATTCGGGGTCGACGAATCTGTACGTGCTGACGAATTCGCCGGTGAGCAATCCGGACGGTTCGTGGAGGCAGGCGGACGTTTACCTGGAAGGACCCGACCAATATCGCGGATGGTTCCACAGCTCGCTGCTGGTCGCCGAAGGCGTGAAGGGCCAGGCGCCGTACCGGCAGGTGGTGACGCACGGCTGGACGCTCGACGAGAAGGGCCAGCCGATGTCCAAGTCGCTGGGCAACGCGATGGAGCCGAACGAAATCAACGCGAAATGGGGCGCGGATTTGCTGCGCGTTTGGGTGTCATCGCAGGACTACACGTCGGACGTGCGCCTTTCCGAGGCCATGATGCAGCAGCTTGCGGAGGCGTATCGGGGCATCCGCAACCGGTTCCGGTTCGCGCTGTCGAACCTTTACGATTTCGATCCTGCACGCGACCTGGTGCAAGATTCGCAGCTTTGGGAAATGGACGCATGGATGCTGCGGCGAACTGGCGCGCTGATTCGTCGATGCCGCGAATGGTACGACAATTTTGAGTTTCACCGCGTGTACCACGCGATCGAGGATTTTTGCACGGTCGACCTCAGCGCGTTCTACTTCGATGTGCTGAAAGACCGGCTCTACACGTTTGCACCGAAGAATGTGGGCCGGCGCTCGGCGCAAACCGCAATTTATCGGATCGCGAACGCGCTGACACGGCTGATTGCTCCGACGCTCGTGTTCACGTCGGAGGAGGTGTGGAAATTCCTGCCTCACGAGGCGGGCGATCCGGACAGCGTTCACATGACGCTGTTTCCCGAGCCGGAGCCATTCGAGGGTGCGCTCGACGAGAATCGCGCGGCCAATTGGGAGCGGCTGCTGGAGGTTCGTAATGAGGTGCTGAAGGCGCTCGAACCGTTGCGCGCGGCGAAGACGATTTCGGCGAGCCTCGAGGCGAGAGTCACGCTCCACGCGTCGGGCCAGCTGAGCGCGATCCTGCGAGAGTACGGCAAACAGCTTCCGGCGATGTTCATCGTGTCGCAAGTGGAACTGGCGAGTTCCGACGGCAATGGCGCGAGGGCAGGCGGGGCAGACTCGTTGCAAATCGAACCCGCGCGCGCGCTGGGCAAAAAATGCGATCGCTGCTGGAACTATTCCGTTCACGTGGGCGAAAATCCGAAGTACCCGACTGTTTGTGAACGCTGCGTCGCTGCGCTCGATGAAATCGAACGCGAGGGCGGTATACTGTGAAGGAGTTGACGCGCTGATGTCGCAAATATTGTCAAACGGATGGCGCCGGCTGACGCTGATTGCCGCGGGAACGCTTTTGGTCGATCAGGCGAGCAAGTATGCGGTCGACCGCTGGGTCGATTTCGATTCGATGCACGTCGTCATTCCCGGGCTGATCAATCTGACGCATACCACGAATCCTGGCGTTGCTTTCGGTCTTGGTGCGGATTCTACGTCCGCGTGGATGGCTCCGGTTCTAATCGTGTTCTCGCTGGCGGTGATCGTGCTGCTGGTGTGGCTGCTTGCGACGAACCGTGCGGGCGGATCGATGGGGCGCTGCGGGCTGGCGCTGATTCTCGGCGGGGCTGCAGGGAACGTGCTCGACCGTGTTTTGCGTCACAGCGTGACCGATTTCATCGACTTCTACATCGGCAGCCATCACTGGTACACGTTCAATCTGGCCGATTCGGCCATTGTGATTGGCGCTGCGCTGGTTGTGCTGGAACTGTTTCGCGATTGGCATCGCGCCCCCGAACGCGCCTCGTAGTTTCCTGAGTTTCCGGCGATGAAATCCTAATCTGTGCGCAAGGAATGTTTCATCAACACGTATTGTTCGGAGCTATATTCCGGCAGCGTGAATGACTCGTCGTGCGGCTCGAATCCGACAGCCTGGTAGAATCCGATAGCGGAGAGTCTTGCGCTGCACCAAACGACGGTCCCGCCTTGCGAGCGCGCGTACGCGAAACAGTCTTCAGCCAACTGGCTGCCGATTCCGTGTCCACGGAACTCGCCGGCCGTCGCCATTCCGCGAAGACGCCATGTGCTATTGCTGCACGTTCCCGGGATCGGCTCGTGGCAGACTGTTGCGACCCCGGCCAGATCGTCGCCGACAAACGCACCGACGTGCCGCGTACCTGCCACAGCGTCTAGCTGATAAACGCTATGTGCCCTCTCCTTCGGCCGAAGTACTCGGTAACGAAAGTTCTGTACCTCCTCGAGTGAAATCTCTCGAATGTTCGGCTTCCCACGAGATTCAGCCATATCACAAAATCTAAAGGACCAGTCATGCTTGGTCTACGATTGCGATAACTCTGCACGCAAGCCGGCAGACGAAGGGGGATATCAGAGCGACGCACGAGGCCGCAAAATTAAAGCAGTTCAGTCTCTTCCCTTTATGTCGACACTTGCCATACGGTTTGCGTTCTTAATCCGGTCCGTCCAAAATAACCATTCAGATTGGTAATCGCCTGACGCAAGCTCTGTGTCTGATTAAATGCATCCTGTCCTATTCCACATTGGATCGCAGCCGATTTACACGTATGGCGTGTTGGTGGCGGCGGGTGTGCTTGTCGGCTTGTGGTATTTGCGACGGCAGGCTCCGCGCGCGGGACTCGATCCCAAACGAACGTGGGACATGGCGATCTACGCGATTTTTGCGGCGTTGTTCGTGGCGAAGATATGGTACGTCTTCGGCGATTGGAGTTATTACGCGGTTCATCCGCGAGACATCCTGAGCGCGGCTACGATTGAGTCGGGAGGAACGTTTTATGGCGGCGTGGTCGGGGCGTTGCTGCTGATCGCGATCTATTCCTACATCTACGACATGCCGCTGCTTGCGGTCTTCGATACGTTTGCTGCGGTGCTGCCCATCGGGCATGCGATCGGGCGGCTGGGCTGCTTCATGGCCGGATGTTGCTACGGGAAGCCGACCACATTGCCGTGGGGCGTTACGTTTACAAGCCCCGCGGCGAGCAGAATTAACGGCACGCCACTTGGAATTCCGCTCCATCCAACGGAGGTGTACGAAGCAGCGGCCGAGTTCGTGAATTTCGGGATTCTCGTATGGATGGGAAAGCGGCAGCGGTTCAAAGGGCAACTGCTCGGGACTTATTTTGTGCTGTATGGATGCGAGCGCGGCGCGATCGAATTTTTCCGCGGCGATCCAGGACGAGCGATGATGTTTCACAATTCGTTTTCGCTGATGCAAGTGGTGAGCGTCGCGCTGATTGTGACAGGCACTTTCCTGTGGTACCGCGGCCTGCGTGGCGCGTCGCGGGTCGAGCCGATTGCCGTTCACGCGCAGGAGTAGCCGCCAACAGCCAGGCTCCCCGTTCCCTCTGTTTCCTTCCTGGTCCGCCTTTCGAAGTTCTCTGCGGACTCTGCGCCTCTGTGGTAGCTTGTGCCTGTGTCAATGTGAGCCGGGAGCCGTCCTGAAATTCGCTACCGAAGATCGTCAGTTCACCGTTGCACCTGAGCATGCCGGAGTGCGCCTGGATCGTTTTCTTGCAACGCAGATTCCTGATCTGAGCCGCTCGCGAATCCAACTTTTTATCGACGAAGGCCGCGTGCGGGTAAACGGCGTCGCCCCGAAAGCGTCCTACCGGGTGCAGGCGGGAGAAACGGTGGCAATCGAGATTCCGCCGGCAGCGCCACCAGGAGTGGAGGCTGAGGCGATCGGGATCGATGTCATCTACGAAGATGACGAGGTCGCCGTGATCAACAAGCCGGCCAACATGATCGTTCATCCGGGCGCAGGCAAAGATGCGGGCACGTTGGTTGCGGCGCTGCTGCATCGTTTCGGAGCCGATGGCCTGTCGATCGTGGGTGGTCCATTGCGGCCGGGGATCGTTCACCGGCTGGACAAAGGAACGTCGGGCGCCATGGTGATTGCGCGGAACGACGCCGCGCACCGGCGACTTGTCGACGAATTCCGCGACCGCGAAGTCGAGAAAATGTATCTGGCGCTGCTGCACGGACACGCGAAGGGTGAATCCGGGCGGATCGACATGCCGATTGCCAGGGATTTAAGGCGCCGCACACGAATGACCGCGCGTCGCCGTGAGGGGCGGGCGGCGCGAACCGATTGGCGCGTGCGATTTCGTTTCGACGCTTTCACGCTGGTGGAAGCCGCTCTGCATACGGGCCGGACACATCAAATCCGCGCGCATTTTTCCGCGTTGGGCACGCCCGTTGTGGGAGATACGCTGTACGGCGCGCCACGGCAGGAGCGCGCTGGGGGAAAGCCGTTGCCGCCCCTCGGGAGGAATTTCCTGCATGCTTCGCGTATCACCTTCATTCATCCCCGCACAGAGAAACGCGTCGATTTCCGCGCTCCGATGCCTGAGGAGCTGCACTCGTATTTCCGCGAACTTGCCACCGCATCAGGACTTCCGTCGAATGAATCGATTCTGGAGGCTTAAAGATCCTGCTGAATCGCTTAGTCCTTCGCCTGGTTATTTTCCTGGACGGTTGACGCTGTCCCGACCAAGTTCCTATAATTCCGAGTTGTGAAATCTGCATGCGCGCTAATGGCTGTAACTGTGTTCCTGGCCGCCTCGGGAATGAGCGGGCATGCACAGACAGCAGCGGTGTCTTTGCAAGTCCAACAGCCGCAGCCGCAAACCTCACAACAGGGAACCGCGCAGCAGACGTCGCCGAAACCGCCGGCTACTGCTCCTCCTTTAGATCAACAGCAGGATCAGACCGAGGCTGGCAAGCAAAAGCAGCCTCCGAAGATCGTTTCGATGACGGGCCTGGTGCACCTGGTGGCAACCGTGATGGACCGCCATCGAAACTTCGTCACGAACTTGAACGAGGACGACTTTCAGGTCTCGGAGGACGGCACGAAGCAGAAGATTTTGTTCTTTGGCCGCGAAACCGATCTTCCGCTTCGCATCGGGCTGCTGATGGACACGTCGAACAGCATTCGCCCGCGGCTAGCGTTCGAGCAAGACGCCGCAATCGATTTCCTGAACAGCGTTATCCGCAACGGCAAGGACGAAGCGTTCTTGATGACCTTCGACAACGAGCCGGAGGTCATTCAGGATTTTACGGATGATGTTGGCGAGCTGAGCGACGCAATCCGGCGCCAGCGAGCGGGCGGAGGAACGGCGCTGAATGACGCGATCTACATGGCTTCGCAAAAGCTGAATGCTGCGCCCGTGCCGCAGACTAACCCACAGGTCCGCCGGGTTCTGGTGGTGATCAGCGACGGCGACGATGACTTGAGCGATCGCGCCCTGAGCGACGCGCTCGAGGAAGCGCTACGTTCTGAGGCGTCGATTTATTGCATCAGCACGAACACCGACTGGATTGCGGTGGATAATCCGGGCGAGCCGAGAAAATATCACCTCGACCCGGGGGACAAAATTCTGCAGGAATTCGCGTTCGAAAGCGGCGGCCGCGCCTTCTTTCCCTATCGCGTCGACGATCTGGAACAATCTTTCGTCGACATTGGGACAGAGCTGCGCAGCCAGTACTTCATCGCCTACGCTCCGACAGACCCTCTGTCAAACGGCGGTTACCGCAAGATTCAGGTGGACGCGGACCGCAAAGGCCTGACCGTTCGCACGAAGCAGGGATATTACGCGGGCTCGCAGCCGCCGCCAGCAGGCGCTGGAAACTAGCAAGCAGGCGGCGACAGGGTCAGACGCCAGCTCTGA
>JBOGNK010000201.1:0-5574 GCA_050747085.1 Candidatus Acidiferrales bacterium | reverse complement strand
AGCCCGTCCTGTGTCTCGTAATAGCCGTCATACGGGATCTGAAATCGGATTCCGTGAAAGGGCTGTTCGAAGGCCTGCATCATGTCGAGGATAATATCCTCGTGATCGTGTTCCTCGATGCCGGTGAAATCCAGGTCCGTCGAAAAACGTCCCTGGCTTCCCACAAACATTTTCCGCAGGCAGGTACCACCCTTGAAGGCTAGCCTATTCAACATTCCGCGTTCGGATAAAAGCTGGAGGAGGTATGTCAAGACCACTTCCTTCTCCGCGATCATTATGTCGCGCAGGCCAGACTCCGTGGAATAACGCTGGACCTGCGGCTGCGTGAGCATTCTTAGCTGTCCTTCTTTGCGGTTTTGCGCCGACCGAGACCGGCGCTGCCGTGCAATTCTTCGCGCGAAAAATTCACGAACAGACGCCAGGTTTTGTCCAAGCCGATTGCGCCCGGCACGACGCGTTCGGAAGCAGGACCGAGCCACGCTTTGCGGCTGCGGCTTGCGAGGTGCAGCAGGTGTGCGCGCACTTCAGCCGGAGTATCCGCTTTGACGTGATCCAGGAGCCAGCCAAACCGCCGCACAAGGGCTCCCGATTTGATCCGCTCAAGATAGTCCGACGTCTTTATCCAGTCCAGGCGGCGACTGGCGGTCGCCAGAATATGTGCGGCCTCGCCCATGCCGCCTGCCAGGGCAGGGCGGTCGATGCAGTCGATGGCTGTTTTTTCGCGGTCGGAAATCATTACTGGATAACCCAGCACATCGACCGATTCAAATCCGAAGAATTTTTCACGCACTGTATTCACAATTCGGACTTGGGACTCTCCCACACGGCGCGGACGCAGGTGCATCGGCGTCACGAGATAGATCACACTCCGATGTTGGGTCGTCAGTCCATAGTGCGCAGCTGCTGTTCCGTAACCTATGTAGTAGGGGTTGGCAATTCGGCTTGCAAGGGCAAGCAGATTACTTTCCCCCAGAGCATCCGCTCCTCGATCGGGCGGAATCAGCAGGTACCGTCCCCAGCTTGCCCGTTCGAGCCACCCTTTGCGACGCAGCGATTCGATGACATGGTCTGCGGCCTTAGGGCCACCACCGAGTAACTTAATAATGTCCATTCGCGCCACTTCCCGCCGACCGCTTTCACTGAGAGCAAGCACGACCCGGCTTTCCTGTGGTGATAGCGTCCGGGTGGCGAATATCATGCTCTTCTCCTTCACGAAACACCTTAAGACGGGGGGTTTTGATGAACACTATAGCGATCTGTGTTTCCGGTGTCAACCATATACATACACAAAACCCCCTTTCCAAGGGGGCTTTGTACATAATAAGTGCACTTCGAGTTTGCCTGCGATGTGACCAGCTCGACATCGGTCATCGTATTCGCATTGAGGGTCTACCGTTCACTAAAGCGGCTCTTGCTTGGGTCTCCTGAAGCGCAGCTTTGCTTTGGATAAAATCGGCAGCTTTCTGTGCCTGTGAAGCAGCAGAAACAAGCAAGCGCGAATCCGACTTGAGCTGTGCAATCCACGTCTTGAGATAAGCGGCTGAGTTTTCAAGAGTCTCTTGCTCGATTCCCGCGACGCCGCACAGCATGGCGGCGGTCATCTCCGCGACGAGTTCCTCTTTCGAGTACGATTCCGAGCCAAACGAAACCGGATTATGGAAGTTCTCCCGGTGTAGGCGTTTTGCGTGTCCGGTGCTGTGCGCAAGTTCGTGAAACTGAGTCCCGTAATATTCTTCCGATGAATGAAAGAGGCCGCGCGCTGGCATACCAACCACGTCGTTGCTTGGCGAGTACCATGCTTTATCGGATTGCTCGAAGGCTGGCGGGTTTGGCATGTTCGCTACGATCTGCTCGCATACCTCGATAGGATCGTTGATGCGCGTCTCCTGTAAAAGAGATGCCGGAATGTCGATTCCCTCCGTCTGCGACAAATTGAACACGCTGTAGTAACGGAGCAGAAAAGGCCGCGAAGTCTCTTTCGTGCCGTCTTGCGTGGCCGCCTCTCGCTCGTCGCCAACGTTCCAGAAAATGACCGGCGAAGACCTCTCACCCTTGCGAATGCCACCGCCTAGCTTCGATGCCTGATTGAAAGTGAGCCAGAAGCGGGATGGAAACCCCTGTGAGGCAAGGGTAAAGACATTGAGGCCACGATACTCTTTTTGCGTGATTAGGTTTGCGGGAGTCTGGCAGGTCCAGGGCTTACGCCAGGGAGCCACGCCGGATTCAAGTTGCTTGATGATTTTGTTGGTGATGATTTCATAGACGCTTGCCATTGGGTTCGCTCCAGTTTTGATTTGCTGTTTTCAGGCCCTTTCAGGGCATAAAAAACAACATGCTTTACTGGAGGCGGGTTCTGGCTGTGGTTCGCGGCTGTCAAGCCCCGAAGCGTATTTCAGCGCAGCCCGGAGGGGCACGGAAGCGAGCACGGTTGGGTTATGCCGAGCGGAGCTGCACAAGCGGGCTTTACAGTGGGAGCGAACTACGGCCTATCTTGCGCCGAGTAAAGCGTGTAGAGGATTGCAAGAAGCGAGAATCACGACCGAAAAGTGAAGGCGTGGGGCACGAACTCGACGAACTACGGTTTCCGATTACCACCAGAGATGCGATATTCTTCACATCAGCCCGGACAGTCGCAAGCGCGCCTTTTCGGGTTCGAGTTTTTGGTTGACAAAGTATACAGGCTGTGTATTCTTACGATGACAGACTACTCCATTTCTGAGGCGGCACGCCAGTTGGGAATTCAACGCCGAACGCTTTACAAATGGATTCGTGAAAAACACGTTCCTGCTCCGTCTACGCGCGTGGTAGCTGGGACACGAATCAGGTTTTGGACGGAAAAAGGCATGGCCAAGCTCAGGCAGCACAAAGCCGCGCGATTTTGGGGCAGAGGCAAGGCCAGAAAAAACAAAAAGAGCCCTCAGGCCAAGCACGAGTAAGGAAGCGGGACGCGCCGGTGTAGCAAGCACCAACGCGCCCCTGACCAGAGTCGCACCGGAGGTGCAACGATGGCTACAACAGAAGTTATATCGTTCCAAATACGCGCGCAAGCTGCGTCGCTCGTGTGTTTTCTCAAAAAACTAAAACCGTCCCGCCTGTTTGAACACTCCCCGCCACGAAGGTAGTGCGCGCAACCGCTGTCTCAACTTGATCAGTCTACCTACTCGCAGGGATACGTGTGTCCGTATGCCCGAAGCGTTTTTACGTTTAACAGATTCGCATCGGAGGGAAGGAAGGTTGTGATGCAAAAAGCTCATCTGTACGAAGCAATTCTTTTGGTGAACCGAGGGATTGATGATGCAGTCCGAGGGCTGGAGCGACTGAAGCGCGCCAAGGACTCTGGATTGAACGCGGAGTACTTCGACGAAAAGTTGACGTTGTTTGAGGCACACCGCGCTTTGCTCAACAGCTACTTCTGCAACAACGTCGAGGGTATTGAGCTGCGGGACCAATCGCGTTTTGCTAAGAGACACCGGGAACATGAGAAAAGAATGTTGGATGAAGTGCAGGTCTATCAGGACGTGCAAGCGACGGAGGAGAATCGACGGCTTGAGGGGAAAGCGCCCAGAGTGCGGTTTCTCAGTAGCGAGGAGCAAAAGGCGTGGGAGCGGCAGTATTCGAAACTGCCCATCGATGCAGGGAACGAAGCACAACATCGAAAGGGGGATCAGAGATGAATCTCCGTCTCTTCCAGGAACTCATGGATTTGAACCTAGTATTTGAACGGGTCATTCAAGGGCTGCGTCGGTTGGAGAAGGTGCGGCTCTTCAACAGCGAAATCATTCGATATGCACGCGCCGACGTTGAAAGTGCCCGCGTGGACGCCAACCGCGAGTTCTTCGACAACTTCGACGACATTGTCGAAAACGATGCGGCATGGGCGTACAAGTTCCAGCGCGATTACAACCGGAAGATCAAGGACCCAGACGACATCTATCTCGAAATCAAAGACTCTGAGGAGAGGCGTAAGAAAAAAGGATTGTCTCCGCGCTTGGTAATCCTACCGGGTTGGGACATGTCCGACGAGGAACGCTACGACGAGGAGCAGGCCAAGAAACCAAAGCGCGTTGCGAGTAAGCGCCGAAGATCGCCAAAGAAACGAAAATCGGGCTCCGTCAAAGCATCAGGCCGCACTCTACCCCGAGTTGGGCAGACGCCAGAAGGACATGCCAACCAATGAAAAACCTCAAAGCATCGGCGACACCGCATCCGCGAAAGCGCGTGCCCGGGAGGCGTTATTCCGGAGTCCATGGCAAGGTTGTGGATTACATCAGCCACTCCATCGAGGACGGAACGCTTTGCCTGAACGTCTCCTTCAAGGATAAAACTCTGTTCTCGCTTCGCTTCGCCTGTGACATGCTCATCGTCAGCGCCGACCTCAGCGATTGGAAGACAGGAGACTACGAAATGATTCGGGAATACATGAAGCCGATTCCGCGGTAGAGAGAGCTAGCGCCCGATGCTCTGCGCTTGCGCCGCCACTGCTTGTGTCCGGCTCGGCGCAGATGGCTCGACTTTCTCTACTGCTGGCTGCTGCTCACGGCTTGGCTCCGTTGCAGTTCGGTGCGACACCTCGCGCGAGAGCTGCTCCGTGAGATGGCTTTTGTCATTCGTGTAGAGTTGCGCGTCGTAGCGTCCACGCGACACCGCAACATACGCCAAGCGGCGATTCACGAGTTTTTCTCCTGCCTGCTCAGTGTCCACATGCACCAAAACGCGGTCGGCGGTTTGTCCCTGGCTGCTGTGGCTCGTCACCGCGTAACCGTGGTCGAGATGTGGATGCTCTTTCAGGTTGAACGCAACGCTGCGCCCGGAGTCCATGCGGAGTTGCAGATTTCCACTCGCGTCCATCTTCTCGATAGTGCCTAGCTCGCGGTTCGCGACGTGCTGGTCCTTGTATGGCGCAGTGAACTGCACGCGGTCTCCTTCACTGAACGCGCGCTCCGTTTCTCGATAAAGCGTCACACCTTGCAACCGGCGCGGATCGTAACTCGCGTGCTCGCCGTTTTCGCGCTTCACTGTCAGTAGATTTTCCTTCTCGTTCACACGCTCGACACGTGTGTATTCCCCCGCTTCTATGCCGTGCGTCTTGCTGCCTCGGCTATAGCGCACCACGTCGCCCGGTTCGTATTGCGCAGCCCATTGCCGGTCTGCGCCCGTGATCTCCTGCCGCGCCACCAGCACTTGCTGTTTGTGTTCATGTGTGGCCACGTGGCCCGCGCCCTGCATCGTTCGGTGGATCACTTCGTTGATTTCGTTGCGAGATTGATTGTCGGGCGAAACGACCAGCGTACCTTCCGGCTTCGTTGCGTACTCGCGGGCGATTTCACCTAGCCGCTCGTTGCGGTCCATGATTTCATGCACCCGGCCCTGGGCGTCGAGTTTTTCCATTGCGTCACGTACATTGCCTCGCGAGAGTTGCTCCACCACTTCCTTGAGTGCCGGGTCTTTCTGCCGCACGATCTCGTCAAGTCGCGCCGTTTCGATTCCTGCCTCCTGGAGCTGTTGATATGGCTTCCCCGCTTCGACCGCTTCATGCTGGCGCGTGTCACCCACCAGCAACACACGATCACTGTC
>JBOGNK010000200.1:0-2240 GCA_050747085.1 Candidatus Acidiferrales bacterium | reverse complement strand
GAGATATCGATCCCGGCGGCACATTAGCGGTCACGTTCCCGAGTACCGCCGGCCAACTTCCTGACTTCTACTACCACAAGACGTCGAGCAACCGTAGATATGCTTTCGCCGACAGTTCTCCGCTGTTCCCGTTCGGCTACGGCCTGAGCTATACGACGTTCCGATTCGATAATCTCCGCGTCTCGCCGGCAAAAATGAATGCCGGCGACACCGCCACAGTCAGCGTTGACGTGACGAATACCGGCACCCGCGAAGGCGACGAAGTTGCGGAACTCTATATTCACCAGCGCCTATCGACCGTCACTCAACCGGTGATGGCGCTGCGCGGATTCAAACGTGTGTCGCTGCAGCCCGGGCAAACGACCACGGTGCAATTTAAGCTCACGCCGGATTCTCTCTCGATCGTCGACGAGAATATGAAGCGCGTCGTTCAGCCAGGAATGTTCGACATTATGGTCGGTCCCAGTTCAGTCGACACCCAGCGCGCCGAACTCGAAGTTGCGCCGGAATAGCTGCAGACGGAAGAAGCTTTCCGAGCCTACGCTGGCCAGGAATTTTGTGTGGGCATCGCGTCGTGTGCATCTTCGCCAGACGAGGTCAGGAATCCTGCGGCAGGGCCACGAGCCGGTAGAAAGTGCCGTTGCGGGCGCGGAATGAAAATTCATGTCTCCCGTTGGCAATTGTAGCGGCCTGCGCGTCTTCGACTCGAATTTTTCCCGCGTCCCAATTCCCTTCCACGTGGAGCGTATCCGCGCCCGTCACCGTGTACTGCGCCGCGAACAACCGCCCGCACAGCCTCAGGTTTTTGAGCGCATACGTACGCCCAGTCACCATGAACTCACGCGGAAGATTCGGCGACAAGAAAAGCAGGTTGGCGTCAGCCGTTTCGCGCACACCAAGAATGTTGCGGATGATGTGCACAGGCATCACGGCACCCCAACCGTAGCCCTCCCCGCCGCGCGCTCCTTCGTGGCCCCACATCTCGCAGCTCACGCCGGGCCAGCCGACCGGCGAACCATGTTCGCCCGTTCCCGGCGCGATCGTGCGGCGATCCATACTCGTGTAAATCCGCTCGCCAATCAGATGGACCACGTCAGCCAGTAGTTTGGACTCGCGAGCCGTCCAGAGTGACTCGATATAGGGCAGCATCAGCGACGACCACATCATGGGATCTTCTTCGCCGGCTCTGCCGTCGCGCGAATCCTCATAGAATTGTCGGAGCGTTGGCACCATCGTCCGCGTCTGTTCCAGGCTCGCCACGCCGCAGAAAATTGGACCAGCCTGCCCCGCGTCGCGCGGCACTGTTGTGATCGGCTTCATCGCGCGATTATTGAAATCGTTGAACCAATCCCGCCCGTTCCACAGTTTTTGCGTCTTACTCGCATACGTATCTCGCGTGCGGGTCCACTCGCCTTCGTCTTCGGTCTTGCCGAGAGCGCGCGCAAATTCCGCCAGGACGGCCCCAGCCTGAGATGTTGCCGATTGCAGTTCCACCAATCGAATGAATTCCGTTACCTCGCCGCCCGTCGGTTCATTGATCTGAAATCGCCGCGACGCATCCATACCGCTTTCCCAACTGCATTTCGCGAAGATGAACCCTTCTTTGTCGCTGCGATTCGCAATCGTCCAGCGCAGCAAATCCGCAAGCTTCGAGTAGACGGCCGCGAGCCAAACCCGGTCCACCGTGCGCTGATAGATCGACCGTGCGCAGAAAAATGGATAGCACCATGAGATTGAAGTACCGCACTCGCTGCCGTCCGCTGCCACCATGTTGGCCACGCCATCTTCGCGCGCGCAGGGGACATTCGGCGCAGTGGCATCGAGGAACTGCCCGAGATAAACGGCTTTCGCGGTCTCCGGATCGGCATAGCTCAGCGCAAACATATCGATCGACGTTTCTGCCAGCACGTTTCTTGGCGCCTGAATTTGCATCGCGTCCCACGGATGCCTGTAAATTCCTACCGGTCTGCGAACGATCATGCGCAGTGTTTCGAAATCGTAGATCCATCCGTTTTTCCAATGCGATGGCCAGTCGCCCTCGATCCGGGGCGCACCCGCCCACAACTTGGCATCATCCGCAAGTTTTGCGTTTAGCGCCGATCGTGCCGACTGCCGTCCCGCACTCAGCTGCGCGAGCGCGGCATCACGATTCGCGCCGCGCCCCATACAAACCGTAAGCCCGCGCGCAGCAATCTCCTTTGTGATTGCGTACGTGAGCGCAGTGCGCACCGGAGCGGTCC
>JBOGNK010000199.1:0-22801 GCA_050747085.1 Candidatus Acidiferrales bacterium | reverse complement strand
CTCATCGCGGAGTCCAAAATCGCACTCCCCGCGAGGCCTTCTTGAGTTTTGCAGTTGACCTAAAAAAAGAGGCCATGACTGTCTAAATTAGTGGGGAGCCTTACATGGGGGTATCAGATGAGTTCCTTCATTCATTCTCCGTCAGAAAGCTTCGACTGTCCAACCCGGCCGGGAGGTATCAACGTCGCGCATGAGTTCTTGTCCTCTTTGAACCTGGCGTTCGCAATCACAATCCTCGTTCTCTACAACATTTCCTTACAAGTCCTTCGCGCGTTGGTGCACCTCGACTCCGTTCTCAACAAGATTCTCCATATTAGGCAGACGGACCTCCTTAGGCTGTACTGGGTTGTTTTCCTTCTGGGGATTGCTCTAACGCTAGTGTTCTTCGCAATCCTGCGGCTTCTTTCGCGAACTGCGACTGTACAGGAGATGCTTCGCTCAGTGGCGGGGTTCTTTGCGATTGGTGCAGCTCCCTGCTGGTATATCTTGGCAATTTACAAGGGCGACTTATATTATCGGCATTGGTGGGCTCTCTTTCAGCATGGCAGAAATTACGAGTTTGCGATTGCGCTCGCGTGTGTGCTCGCATACGTGAAGGATTGGTGGCCTGTTCCTGCTACAGGCAGTATCTTGCTTCTCTTGGCGCATTATGTCTTCTGGTTTTGGGAGTTCCGGTTTTCTTTCCGAGAGCTGATATGGGGCTGGGGTGGATCGGAGGCTGTTCTCCCAGTTTTGGGCCTCGCGGCTGGCTTAACGTGGAGCCTCTACGTTTCTGCTAGACGGGGGCATTGAATCGTCGTGCCTTAGGGGATCGCGAAAACCTTTATCTTTCTGAGGACCAGTTCTTTACTGTTTCTGGACGTTGCGTCAAGCTTTCGGCTCCGGGTGCGTGTAGTCGGTTTCGGCATCGGGCTAGTTCCACCGCCGTTTATAACAGTCCGGACTGGAGGACTGTCGTTCAGCTCAGGATGTGCAAACGGTTGTGCATGAAGAATTCCTCCGCTGGTTCGATCGACAAATCGCGGGGCCACCAGAGTCGTATTCCGAAATTTCCTCGGAGATTCGGAAGCTCTGGAACGAACGCAGCCGGCGAAACGACGTCTAGTTCGACTTCCCCGACGATTGCGCCTGCGCGGATTGCAGACGTGCAATAAATGAGCGAACGGCGGGCACGGCCGGATCGGCTGGAACGTCCCGAATGAACGTATCCAATACTCTGATCGCGTCATCGCGGCGACCGAGATTCGTCAGCGCTTCGCCTTCGATCAGCAGCGCCTTGTTCGCAGACCCATTTCCCAACTCAACGGCCGCTTCGGCATTCTTCCGCGCTTTCTCATACTCACCCACGTGAACGTACGCGTCGGCCAGCACCCAATGGCCCAGCCAATTCTTCGCGTCAATCGTGACGCCCTTTTCCAGAGATGAAATGGCCGCCCGGTAATTCTTCTGCTGATCCTGAATCTGCCCGAGCGCGATGAGAGCTTCTACGTCATCGGCATCGATCGAAATCGCTTTCGCCAGGTATTTTTGCGCTTTGCTCAAATCGTTGCTCTTCTGATACGACGCGCCAAGCAAATAGTAAACGTGTGCGTTATCGGGAGCGGCTTTCTGCGCCGCAGTGAATTCCTTCTGCGCGTCCTGGAACTTCCCAGCCTGCATGGCCTGGAGTCCCTTATCGACATGTTCCTGCGCTTTAGGATCGAGCGGCGGCGGCCCAACCGGCGCAGCCCCAACAGACGCCGGCTCCATCACGACATCGACTTCGACGCGGCCCGATGCGGCGTTGTACTCGAAATCTTTGCGCGAGTTCTTATAACCGTTTGCCCTCACTACTATAGTGTACGGACCATAGCCAGGCATTCCGGTCAGCACCGCCGTTGAACCAACGTTCGTCGTCACCGTGCCCAGCTGCAAATTCGAGCCTTGCTGATACAGCACTACAAAAGCCTGCTCCCCCAGAGGGTGGTTGTCAGGCCCGAATACGCGGACGGTGATGTTCGCGTCCGAAAGTTCATCTTGCGCCGCATGCACCTGCTGAGCGGACGCAACCAGCGCACCCATCCCAAAGAAGAACAATGGCGCGACAACAGCAACGAAAGTGCGACGAAAAAAGTGGCGGAGATGCACGATACGGACCATGGTTTTGTGAGTTACGCCGATTTTCCTTTCACGTCAAGCTTCAGGAGCACAAGCAAGTCCTCAGGATGAAGCGCCGCGGCCAAAGCTTCTTCGCGCTCGATTTGTCCGCCGATCACGAGCTTCCCGAGCGATTCCTCCAAGGTGAACGAACCCTTGCGTTTGGTGATTGTGATTTCCTGGTGCAGGTGTTGAAGAGCGTTGTGGCGAATGTGCTGCCGCGCGCCGTAACCAACCATCAGCAGTTCGGCGGCCGGTACCCGTCCACCCATCGTGGCAGGCAACAGAATCTGCGTCAACGCGGCGGCTAGAGCCATAGCCAGTTCCTGCCGAATCGTGTTCTGGCGCTCAAGCGGAAACGAATCGCAGATTCGCGCGACGGTCGACGCAACGTCTATCGTATGCAGCGTCGACAGCACCAGATGTCCCGTTTCGGCCGCCGCCACCGCGATGCGCATCGTTTCCGGGTCGCGCATTTCGCCGACTACGAGCACGTCCGGCGCCTGCCGCAATGCCGCGCGGAGAGCCGTCGGAAAATCGGGCGCATCGCTGCCAATCTCCACCTGTTCGATCACGCTGCGGATGTGTGCGTGCTCGTACTCGATCGGATCTTCGATCGTAACGATATGGTGCGACTCGCGACGGTTGATCTCATTCACGAGCGCGGCAAGGGTAGTCGTTTTGCCCGAGCCAGCTGGCCCGCCAATCAGGACGAGCCCTCTCGTCAAGTGCGAAAGCGGTTCAACTGGCGCCGGCAGATTCAATTCGTCGAGCGATGGAACCCTCGTTGGCAGTGCCCGGACGGCGGCAGCAGCGTGGCCACGCTCCCGATGGAGGTTGATGCGAAATCGTCCCACGTCCGCGATTCGGTAGGATGCGTCCGTAATCTGGTTCGCACGGTAGGTCTCGAGCGCGTGCGCGTTCAACGCTGGAACCACCGCCGCCTCGATCTCCGGGCCCGAGAGGCCTTGCGCTTCCAGGTTATGTACCTCTCCATTCAGCAGCATTGACGGCGGCGCGCCTGGCACCAGCAGCAAGTCACTCGCCCCGCGCGCGACAAGTTCGGCAAGCCAGCTGTCAAGAATTAGCGTGGCCGAGTCCTGACGAGGAGCCGCTTCATGCTGCTCATTCAGTTCGCGGACGATGCGATCTAGGTTTGGCGTTTGATCCATAATGTGGATCCTCCTCCGCGCTCGTTAATAATGCAGACTCCCTGCGGCACGGTACAGCCGTTTCCAAAAAATAACCAAAACTCTCCTCGCGCCGGCAATCGGACGATTGGATGTGTCGATCTAACGCCGCCACGCACCGCCCTGATTGCGACGGATACCTGATTGCATTGTAGCTTAGTCTGTTTTGTAGTTTTGAGCCGTTACGTATCGCTCTGTGAAATATTCAGCCAGAAAAATCCAGGTGAACGCGAGAGATTCTTGCATCGAGAACACGCCCAGTGTAAAAGGTCCACATGCGATTTCACTTTCGAAAGGTCTTTATTCTTTGCGTTCTCGCATTTGTAGGCGGATCCGCTGCCGCGAACTCGCCTGCCGCTCGTTCCCAGACCTCGCGCCGCGTCACGATCACTCTTCTCAGCACAACCGATATCCACGGTCATATTGAACCTTGGGACTACTACGCCAACAAACCGGCCGATTTGGGACTGGCCAAGATTGCCACGCTGATCAAGCAGGCGCGTGCGCAAGCTCCGCATGCCCTATTGCTCGACTGCGGCGACACGACGCAAGGCACGCCCCTCGCCTTTTACTTCGCGGAGAAGGACCTCTCCAAGCCCAACCCGACCATCGCCGCCTTCAACCTGCTGCACTACGACGCCATGGCCGTAGGCAACCACGAATTCAATTTCGGCGAAAAGGAAATGTGGAAAGCGAAGAGCGAGTCTCATTTCCCCTGGCTCGCCGCGAATGTGACGCAAACGTATACCTCGGGCGTGCAGCACTTCGGTTCATACATCGTCAAGGACGTTGATGGCGTGCGTGTCGGCATCGTGGGCTTCGTCACGCCTGGAATCCCGCGCTGGGAGATTCCCGCGCACTACAAGGGCTACGCATTTAAGCCGATCGTTGCATCCGCGCGCGAGGTGATTCCGCAGGTCCGCAAGAAGGTCGACCTCCTTGTTGTAATCATGCATTCGGGCCTCGACCGCAATCCGGAGACGGGATCGACTTATCCCGACCAGATTGAAAGCGAGAATGCGGCATGGGAGCTGGCCAACGAAGTTCCAGGCATCGACGTGATTTTCTACGGTCATACGCATCGAGAGATGTCGCAGTTGCTCGTTCATGGCGTGCTCATGGCTCAGGCGAGGAATTGGGGGCAATCCCTGGCGCGTGCGGAAGTCGACATGTCCCGCAACGCAGCTGGCACTTGGTCGGTTGTCGCAAAGCATTCGGAAACGATTCCTGTCACTCCGGATGTGCCACCCGACCCGGCGGTCATGAAGCTCGCGGCACCGTATCAGGAAGCAACGCAGACGTATCTCGACACGCCCATCGCGACTGTCGCGAAAGAACTCACGGGGCGTTACGCGCGATATCAGGATGATCCGCTCGTCGATTTGATCCATCAGGTGCAGCTCCAGGCGGGACACGCGGACGTGTCGATGGCGACCATGTTTTATCCTGGAGCGAGGCTCCCGGAGGGACCAGTCACCGTCCGGCAGGTCGCCGCCTTATATGTCTACGACAACACGTTGTATGTGGTGCGAATGACCGGCGCTCAACTGAAAGACGCGCTCGAGCACGCCGCCAGTTTTTTCCCCGGCTGGCCCGTCCCCGAAGGCCAGTGGATTCGTCTGCCGGGTTATAACGCGGACTGTGCCGAGGGCGTTTCCTATGTGATCGACCTGACGCGCCCTGACGGCGACCGCATCGTCAATCTCACCTTTCATGGCAAACCACTCGATCCGGCGCAAGTTCTGCGCGTCGCAATCAACAACTATCGCTACACAGGAGGCGGCCGATACTCCGTATATCAGGGGTTGCCGGTTGTTTATCGCTCGCCGGTCGAAATACGCGACCTGATGATCGATTATTTGGCGCGCACCAAGACGATACCGTCCACGGCGGACGAAAATTGGAAGATTGTTCCTCCGGCGGCTCTCGCAGCCATCGAAAAAGCCGCCGATCAGGACACGGCCGACCGCAGTCGCTAGTCGGAATAACGGCTCGAAGAGACTGCGGGGCACAAACCGGCGAAAAAATGAAAACTGCTTTTGCTGCGAGCGCGAATAGTGATTGACATCGCTGCGAGTGCTTGCTATTTTTCGCACGCTCAACTTTTCCGACTCTGATCAGTGGAGGCACCGCAACTCGGCACCATCCATGGCGTTCGTCGCGAAGAAAATTTTCCTCACAAAGGGAGTCGGAAAACACCGCGAGCGCCTTTCGAGCTTCGAACTGGCGTTGCGCAACGCTGGCATCGCGGCTTGCAACATCGTCCGCGTCTCGTCGATTTTCCCGCCCTACTGCAAACTCATTTCACGTAGCGAAGGGCTGAAACATTTGAAGCCCGGCCAGGTCGCGTTCACGGTTATCAGCGAAAATCAAACGCGCGAAGCGCACCGCTTGATCGCAGCAGGCGTCGGCCTCGGCCTGCCAGCAGACAAGTCGATGTACGGCTATCTTTCGGAGCACCACTCCTTCGGCGAAACGGAAGAGGTCGCCGGCGAATACGCCGAAGAGCTGGCGGCCGAAATGCTCGCTACCACCTTGAACGTGGAATTCGATCCGGACCTCTCGTGGGACGAGAAAAAAGAGGTCTACCGTATTTCCAACAAAATTGTCCGCACGATGAACATTACGCAGTCCGCCGTCGGTGACAAGCGCGGATTGTGGACCACCGTTCTTGCAGCCGCCATCCTCCTCGGCGACGACGACTAAGCAACTGAACGAGCATCCGTAAGCATTCTCCCAGCGTGCCCGCATTTCAACTCGCTCGCGTCCCAGCCCCGTGAAACGAAGCACAGCTTTGTTGCCCGCGTGACCGTCCTCTGGTGTATCCTTCCAGCCGTCTTTGACGCACTCCATCGATTCTCCTCGGGAGGACTGAATGAAATCGTGGCTGACCGCCCTTTTGGCGCTTGCCTTTGTTGCCCCATGTGCTCTCGCGTCCCGAAATTCGCAATCGAAGAACGACGAAAAGCCCCTTCCCAGCATCGAGCAGAAAACCGCCGGCATGCAACAATTCCCCGGCTTCCTTAACTACTATTGGGACGCGCGCACGGGCAAAATCTGGATCGTCATCGATAAATGGGACACTGATTTTCTGTTCCACGAATCCTTGCCCAACGGCGTCGGCTCGAACGATCTTTCGCTCGACCGCGGCCAGCCCGGCGAAACACAGGTCGTCCGCTTCGAGCGTAGTGGTCCGCGCGTTCTTCTGGTCGCCCAGAACGAACGTTTCCGCGCCGTCACCGACGACCTCCAGCAAATCGCGGCCATAAAGCAGGCGTTCGCGCAGTCCGTTCTTTGGGGATTCGACGCGGCCGCGGCAGACGGCGATTCCGTTCTCGTCGACGCCACGCCGTTTTATCTGCACGACGTGCATCACATCCCCGAAAAGCTCGCCACTCTGCACCAGGGCACGTATCACGTCGACACCTCGCGGTCTGCCATTTACCTGCCGCGCACGAAAAACTTTCCCCAGAACTCCGACGTCGAATCGATCATCACCTTTGTCGGCCAGAATCCCGGCCACTTCGTGCAACAGGTGACGCCGGAACCTGAAGACATCACGGTCCACGAGCATTTCTCTTTCATCCAGGCCCCGGCACCCGGCTTTCAGATGCGCGAGTACGATCCTCGCGCCGGATTTTTCGCTATCCAGTTCATGGACTTCGCCGCGCCTGTCGACCAATCCATACAGAAGCGCTACATCGCTCACTGGCGTTTGCAGAGGCAGGATCCGACGGCAGCCGTCAGCGAAGCCGTAAAGCCACTCGTGTATTACGTTGACCCGTCGATTCCAGAGCCCATCCGCTCAGCCGTCATGGAAGGCCTCAGTTGGTGGAATCAGGCGTTCACAGCGGCGGGTTACAAAGACGCGTTTCAGGTGAAGCTGTTGCCGCCCGACGCCGATCCGATGGACATTCGCTACAGCGTCGTCGAATGGGCGCCCCGGCTCACTCGCGGCTGGTCCTATGGCAGCGCGGTCTCCGATCCGCGAACCGGAGAAATCATTCAAGGACACGTCACCCTCGACGCGCTCCGCATCCGTCAGGATTTCCTGATCGCGCGCGGGCTGCTCGATCCGTTCGGCAACGATCGTGACGCTCTTCGGAAAGCGAACGAGATGGCGCTTGCGCGTATCCGCCAGCTCGCGGCCCACGAAAGCGGGCACACACTCGGCCTCATGCACAATTTTGCGGCCAGCATCAACAATCGCGCGTCCGTAATGGACTATCCGCCGCCCACCGTTACGCTCGGTGCCAATGGAATTCCGGATGTCTCGAACGCCTACGCTGTCGGCATCGGCTCGTGGGACAAAGTCGCCATCGATTACGGATATCAGGATTACCCGTCGGGCACCGACGTGCGGCAGGCGCTGAACAAAATTCTGAATACCGCCTACGAGCATGGCCAGATTTATCTCACCGATCAGGACGCGCGTCCGCTCGGCTCGGCAAGTCCGGTCTCGCACCTTTGGGACATGGGGTCGAACGATCTCGACGGGCTCAAGCAGGTGATGGCTGTCCGCAATGCCGCGCTGAAGCGCCTCTCAATCGACGCGATCCGCGAGAACGAGCCGGTCGCCACGCTTGAAGACGTGCTCGTCCCGATTTATCTCTATCATCGCTATCAGGTCAGCGCCGTCTCGAAGTCCATCGGCGGCCTCAATTACTGGTTCAATGTGCGCGGCGGCGTGGAAAAATCACCGGAGATCGTTCCCGCTGACCAGCAGCGCGCTGCGATTCGCGCCGTGCTTGCGACGCTTTCGCCGCAGCAGCTCGAATTCCCGGCCGCGCTCTTGAAGCAAATCCCTCCGCGCCCGCCGGAGTATGTCAGCTCGAAGGAAAATTTCGCGCGACGCACCGCTCCCGCGTTCGACTCGCTTTCTGGCGCCGAAGCGATGGCGGACATCGTCAGCACCCTGCTGCTCGAACCGAATCGCGACGAACGCATGGTTGAATACCACGCGCAGGATGCGCAGTATCCAGGCCTCGCAGAACTGATCGACGATTTACTTGCGTCCACATGGAAGGCCCAGCCCGAGCAAGGCTACGACGCCGCAATTCAACGACGCGTCGATGCGGTCGTCCTCGATCACCTGGTGTCGCTCGCAGCCGACCAAAGCGCCGCGCCGCAAACTCGCGCAACCGTCTCGCTGAAACTCGATGGTCTGAAGAACTGGATCGCAGGCCAACTCAAAACAACAACCGACGAGAGCCGGCGCGCCCAGCTCTTTTTCTCGGTTCAGCAGATCGAGCAGTTCCAGAAGAATCCAACGAGCGTGCATCTATCGACGCCCGCGCCTCCGCCCGCCGGCGACCCCATCGGCTCCGACGGCTGGGAATAGGTTGGGGAATGTGGAAGAAGTAATGTAGCTCGGGCCTGCCTCCGCAGGCAGGCCTTCAGAGCTGAAGCTCTTCGGCCCTGTCGACGCGGCGCAAAAAATTCTTCCGATCGGGATTTGCGCGCGGAGCGGGTAGCGCCGGCGTCTCGCCGCCGTTTTGCCGTTTTTTGCTCGGGACGCCAATCCGACGCCTTTTCCTTTGCCCGGTAGGGGCACAGCACGCTGTGCCCGGCCTGTCTTGCTAGCTCGCCCTGACCAGGCCTGTCGGCCGGGCGCAAAAATTCTTCCGATCGGGACCTGCGCGCGAAGCGAGCGGCGCCGGCGTCCCGCCGGAGTTTTTTCCAAAGTGGCCTTCGACTGCGGCTGATCTTCAGCGGTTTTGGGCAAAGGTGAGAATGGCGACCCCGAGAGGGCTTGAACCTCCAACCTCATGCTTCGTAGGCATGCGCTCTATCCAGTTGAGCTACGGGGTCGAACAACAGATGATAGCAAGGAAGTGGCGCCTCCCCAAGCTGTCAAACTTCTCCTTCAAATACGATAGATAGTGCAGGGGGAGCGTAGCGTGGTGAGCAGAACGCTCAAGCAGTCGCAGCGGGCTGCATCAGCCGTTCGCGCAGCGCGGGCGTTTGCGCAATATCAATCGCGGTCCACGCCATGGCCAGCGCGCCATCGAGCACTGCCTTATCCGCGTCCGCCTTCACGCAATGCGCTGTAAATTCCGGCTGATGATTTCCGGCCGGCAGCGAATTGATTCCGATGCCCGGATGAATCGATGGGATCACCTGCGACACATTTCCCATGTCCGTCGACGCCGTAATCCGCTGCGCCATCGGGCCTAAATCGGGAAACGTGCGGCCCAGTGTTTCCGCGTTGCGCTTGTAAAGCAGGCTGATCTCGTGGTCGTGCTTCACATCCGCATAAGGGCTGTCTCCGCCACGAATTTCGAGCTTCGAACCCGTGGCGACGGCGCCAGCTTCAAAGCAGCGATACACTTTCGCGCGCACGTCCTTCAGCTCCTCGAAGTTCTCTGCGCGAACGATGTACCGCGCCGACGTGTGCGCCGGAACTACGTTGGGTGCGTCTCCTCCGTGCGTCGTGATCCCGTGTACGCGGTCCGTCTGCCGGATGTGCTGCCGCAGCAGGCCGATCGCCGTCTGCGCCACCGTCAACGCGTCGGCCGCATTAATCCCCTGCTCCGGAAACGCCGCCGCGTGCGCTTCCTTGCCCGTGTAGTGCACGTCGAACATGGCGCAGGCGATCAGGTGCGCTTCCAGCATTTCGATTGGCGTGGGATGCACCATCATCGCGGCATGAATCCCTTTGAACGCGCCTTTCTCCAGCATCACGATCTTTCCGCTCGCATTCCCTACTTCCTCGGCCGGCGTCCCCAGCACAGTTACCGTCAGACCGGTCTCATCCGCGATTTTCGCCGCCGCGATGCCTGCCCCCACCGCCATGGCCGCGATCATGTTGTGCCCGCACGCGTGGCCGATCTGCGGAAGGCAGTCGTACTCCGCGCAAATCCCTACGTGAAGTGGGCCTGTTCCCGCCTTCGCTACAAAAGCCGTATCGAGTCCGCATACCCCCCGCTCGACGCGAAAACCCGCCGCGTCCAACGCGTCCGCCAGCCACACACATGCCTTCTCTTCCTGGAACCCAAGTTCGGGATGAGCGTGAATGCGGTGACTCAACGCCAAGAGATCCTGCTCGATTGTTTTGAACTTCTCTTGTGCACCGGCTTTCGCGTCCATGAGGCCTCCCTGCATAAATGTCGCGGAGGAATTATAGCTCTCAAGCGCGCTATGTAGCGATGCACTCAGCCAACGTATCCTGGGAGGGGGATGTTGCGAAGATTGCCCGTGTCGGTCGCAGAAGCTTGCCCGAGACAGAGGACTAGCTTTGGCTGAACAAGAACAGGCTCCTGGATGACGTAAGCTGCTGTTGCGGAGAGGGTTAGGCCCGGCTTCAGGGTACCCATTAGGCCGCGCATTTTGGCTACAGCAAATTCCTAATCCGAGTCACGGAATCGCAGGTATTCAGGCTTCTCGCGGCCCTATGGTTCACTACGCATGTCGCTATGTCGCATCCTGCTGCTCCGGGCGCCGAACCGCCCCTCAATAAAAAATCTACCAACTACTCGTCAACCCGTGGTTGCCCCGTACGGTCCCACCTCAATCTTGCTCAAATCTTAGGTTCGGCGCTGTGGGGCCAGGATAGTTCATTTCGTCTACCTTTCTGAGTTCCCACGCAGGGCTACTCCGACCGATCCGCACTTCGCCACGATAGACCACGCATACGACGCCCAGACAGCGTCGTGTTCCAGCCTTAAGGGCTACACGATAATCCCTTGTGAGTTGCCGGAACTGCGGTATTTAGCTGTGGCACCTATGGTGTTTTTCTATAGGTCCAGGCCGAATTCGCAACGGCCGCGATCCACCGTGTTCGCGCGTGCTTTCGTCAGCAGCCGAACGGGAGGAAAAGGATAACTTGGCTGCTCCGTCTCTTGCCCCGGTTCCGCTCGTCTCGCCGGCCATTCCCAATACACCACCGCTGACTCCGCCAGCGATCTCGGACACTGAAACCACCAATTCCAATGGTCGGGCTCCTGCGCCACAAACAAAAACTCGTCCGGCGTCTTCATCGCTCGATCTTCGCGTGATCGTCGGCCCGCTGTCGCTTGCTGACCGCACTAGGATACTGTCTCAATACAATCGATTAACCGGAAGCCGTGTTCCCGTCCAGCAATTTCGCCGCTGGACCGAACAGAGCCCTTCGGGCCCGGCGCTTCACGCCCTGGTCGAAACCAAAGATGGGCGGATCGCAGGACACTGCGCGCTCGTTCCCTTTGCATTGCAGGGTTCCGCAGGTCCCCTCACAGTTGCCAAAGAACATTACTTCTTCCTTTCGGAAGAGTACCCGTCCCAGCCTGTTCAGAATTTTTCTGAGAGCAAGCGATCCGCCGCAGCCCTGTTGCTTGAACAACTCCACCTGCATGCATCGGAGCAGGGCTGGCAGTCAGTGCTTGCCTGTGTCCCGCCTCAACTCGAGCCGATTCATGACGCTCTCGGATACCGGCCTGTAGACTTCACCGTGCGGGACTGCTTCTTCATCCTTCACCCAATTCGTGCGTGGCGAACCATGCACAAACTTCAGCTTGCTACGCAGGCTTCGCTGTTTGCTGTAAGCGCCGCGAATTGGGCATACGCATCTTGCATTTCTCCGTTTCAGCGCACTCGCGGGCTCGTCCGGCGTTCGCGCATCGTGGATCATTTCGGCTCGCTCTCTCGCCATGCGCCACATCGCATTTCTCTTTCCGATGAACTCGAATTTCTCCGTTGGCGCTATTCCGAGTCGTCCTATGCCCCATTGGTCGTTAACGATGGCAGCGACGGCTATGTGATCGCCGCCAAAGGCACGCCATTCGCCTTCGCTCGCGTATGCCAGTTTCAGGTCCCGTCGCTGCGCTCGGTTCGCTCGATTATCGACCGGCTGCTTCGCGACGCCCGCGCATCGCACGCCGTCGGCATCCGTTGGTCGGTTTACGGAAGCGGAGACGAACAGGACCGGCTGGTCGCTGAACTTCGCAAACGAACGTTCCTTTGCATCCCGCGTAATCGTCGGATTCTCGTCTCGTCTCGAGATCCTGAGCTCACTTCGGCGGCCAACTGGAATCTGTCCGATTCGCTCTTCACGTTCGACCTCTGACTCTCGAGCGCGGTCCAATCCAGGCACACTGCGCCATTTGACCGCTTTCGGCCAGCACAAAGCAGGACAGTTAGGCTTCAGAATCGGCAGGTGTTGAGTTGCACGTAGACCGCTTTTGGTTCTTGGTTTCCGGCACCGTCGAATCTTCATCCGCCTCGATTACGACCTCGACCGGCGCGTGTTCCTTTAATTTCACCTTCTTGCCGTCCTCGGTTTCGAGCGTGTTCTCGATGCGAATTTCACGGTACAAATGATCCGCATCTTCGACGGCGATTTGCGCCTTCTCTGGCATGCTTGGGTGAGGCGGCGGAATCACCTTCTCGACAACGCCGTGCTTCTTTACCTTTGGTTTGCTCTTCATGATGCTCCCTGCGTTGGGCAATCTGCCGGGGCAGCCATTCTAGCATTGGGTGACGACCCTACATAAAGGCTCGTTCTAACCCTCTTGGCAAATTGGTTGAGATCGGCTTGACGCTTAGGCTTTCTAACGCTACGATCATTCGGTGCTGTATTTCGGACACACTTTGACCGTCGTCTGTACCTGTTGTTGTCATTTCAACGGGCGGCGTGGGAGTGTGATCCGGTAAGTCTGGCAATCATATAAATCGGATTTACGACCCGCTCGCCAAACGCACTTTGGCCGGCGGGTTTTTTGTTTTTGGGCCGTGGTTTCACGTCACGCCGTAGCGGCTGGCGACACGAATTGACGGCAACGGAAGCTCGCGTAATCCGGAGAGATCAAGTGGACGGTGCCCTGGCAGTTCCAAAGGAAACGAAGGCTCAAAGCGTCGAGCGCCTCAAGTCCGCAAAAAACCCCTGGGAAGCCTTCGATGAGATCCGGGAATTCGCGCGCAACGGTCACAGCTCGATACCCCCGGAATGGATCGGTCTCTATTTCCGCTGGTGGGGAATTTACACGCAAGGCGACGGAGCCGGTGCGGTTGGTGGATCTGGAGGAGAAGGCAAGTCCACCGACTACTTCATGTTCCGCATCCGCGTTCCCAACGGCATTCTGCGCTCCGATCAGCTTCGCACCGTCGCTGATCTCGCCGAACGGCACGGCCGCGGCATCGCCGACATTACAGTCCGCCAAAATATCCAGCTGCACTGGCTCACCATCGAGGCTCTTCCCGAAACCATCGACGCCCTTGCCGCCGTGGGCTTCATCAGCAAAGGGGCTTGTGGCGACGTCGCGCGCAACCTAACCGGCTGCCCCGTGGCTGGCGTCGCCGCCGACGAACTTTGCGACGCATCGCCCTTGGTTCTGCAAGCAGCTCAAATGCTGGCCGGCAATTCCGAGTTCTATAATCTGCCCCGCAAATTCAAAGTTTCGATCACCGGATGCCCGGTCTGGTGCTCCTATCCCGAGATCAATGACATCGGCCTCACCGCCGTCGAACGCATCCGTCGCGGGCAGCGCGAGGTCGGCTTCTCCCTACGCGTCGGCGGAGGCCTCTCTGCCGATCCACATCTCGCCGTGCGGCTCGACGCATTCGTTCGCTGGAAACAAGTTCTCCCCGTCGTTCGCGGGATCACCGAATTGTTCCGCGAACAGGACATCCTTCGCGAAAACCGCAAGCGCGCCCGCATGAAACATCTGTTCACGCAGTTTGGCTGGACGCCCGATCGCTTCCTCGACGAGCTCCAGTCGCACCTCGGATATCGCCTCGACCCCGCCGAACCCGATTCGGTGCCCGCCGACATCTATCGCGACCACGTCGGCATCCACCGCCAGAAGCAGCACTCGGCAGGCATCGCGTGCGACAACACACTCTATTACGTCGGCGCCTCCGTGCTTCGCGGGCGCATCACGCCCGAACAAATGCGTGCCGCCGCTCACCTGGCCGATCGCTTCGGCTCCGGCGACCTGCGCACCACGAACACACAGAATCTGCTCATCGTCAACGTCCCACGCGCAAACATCGACGCCGTCGTTCGCGGCCTCGACGACGTTGGCTTACACGTCGCCGCTTCACCGTTCTGGCGCGGAGCCATCGCCTGCACTGGCACGGAATTCTGCAAGCTCGCCATTACGGAAACGAAATCCTACACGCGCTGGCTGGTTGAAGAACTCGGGGAGCGCTTTCCCGCTTTCGATCAGCAGCTCAAGCTGCATGTCACCGGCTGCCCCAACTCCTGCGGCCAGCACTGGATTTCGGACATTGGTCTTGAAGGGAAAAAGATCAAGCACGATGGTCGCCTCGTCGACGCGTACTATTTCTGCCTCGGCGGCGCGGTCGGCGAACATCAACGCGTTGCGCGCCCGGTCGGCTATCGCTGCCCTGCGGACCAAGTCCCTGACGCAATCGAGCGCCTCCTTCGCTCGTATGTTGCGAGCCGTGATGGCGATGAAAATCTGCGCTCCTATTTCGCGCGTTTTTCCGACGAAGAATTGCGTGCCCAACTCGCGGGCTTTGACGCGGAATCGGTTGAGCGCGATTTGCCCCGTGAAGCGGCGCCCGATCGCGTTGCCGGAGACTGACCGATGAAGCCAACTCTCTTTCCCGCGTTCATAAAACTTGCGGGCCGCGCGTGCGTCGTCGTTGGCGCAGGCTCTGTCGCCGAATCAAAGATCGCCTCGCTCCTGGAGTCCGGCGCACAAGTCACCGTTATCGCTCCCAACGCCATGGATGAAATCAAGCGCCTGGCTATTTCGCATCGCGTCCGCTGGGTTCCGCGCAAGTTCCTGGTGACTGACCTGGATCGCGCGTTTCTCGTCGTCGTTGCGACGTCTGATCCGGACGTGAATCGCGCCGTGTTTCACGAAGCCTTTGAACGCGGCGTGCTCTGCAATAGCGTCGACGATCCGCCTAACTGCGACTTTTATTTCCCGGCCGTCGTGCGCCGCGGGCCTTTGCAAATCGCCATCTCCACGTCCGGCGAAAGCCCCGCGCTCGCGCAGCGCATTCGCCGCGAAATCGAAGACAGCCTCGACACATCCTTCGGCGATTGGATTGACGAAATCGGCGAGCGCCGCCGCGAAATTATCGCTGCTCTCCCGCCATCAGACGACCGCAAGCGCCTGCTGCACCGTCTCGCGCATTCCGAACCACGCGTCGCGCAGGAACCCAAACCATGATTTCGAGCCCTGCATTTCGTTTAAGCATTCGTTGCAATCTTTCAGCGCCGGCTTCGCGCCATGGATTTTCCTCGTCAGCCGTTGCCCGCTCTGCCGGTCCGACCCATCGCCGCGCTGTCGTCCTGCACCACTTTCAGATAGCTTTCGCGTCAGCCCTTATCCACTCCAACGGTAGGAACCATCGCCGCACCGTCGCCCCGCACAGCCTCGAGATGCTTTTCGTGTCAGCCCCCGACTTTAGTCGGGGGAGCACGCGCTTCAGCGCGTTCGAAACCGGCCCCATTTCAAAAATTGATTGGGGCTTTAGCCCCTGGACCGTCCCCCAATGATCGCCACTGTCTATTTTGTCGGCGCCGGCCCCGGCGACCCGGAACTTCTGACGCTCAAGGCGCACGCGCTCCTTCGCCGCGCCGACATCGTTCTCCATGACGACCTCGTCGCGCCCCAAATCATCGCCATCGCGCAGAACAGCGCGCAAATCGTCAACGTCGGCAAACGTTGTGGCAAGAAAAGCATCACGCAGACCCAAATCAATCGCCTCATGATCGACGCCGCCCGGCGCGGCCTCGCCGTCGTTCGCCTGAAAAGTGGCGACCCAGGCGTGTTCGGCCGTCTCGCCGAAGAAATCAGCGCTCTCGAGGCCGTCGGCATTCCCTACGAAATCGTGCCGGGAGTCACCGCCGGGATGGCCGCTGCCGCGTCCGTTGGAGCTTCGCTGACGGACCGCCGGAGCAGTTCGCGCGTCGTCTTCCTCACCCGGCATCATGCCCGTGAAAACACAACGGACAACACGGAAGATTGGGCCGGCATCGCGCGCGACGACACGACGACTGTCATCTACATGCCCGGCCGCGATCTCACTACACTCCGTCGCGAACTTCTCGCCTCCGGCCTCGCGCCCGACTTCCCTGCCGTCATCGTCTCGCGCGCCACCGCTCCGGATCAGCGCGAGTGGGTCACAACCATCTCCGCTCTCGACCAGGCCCCTCCCCTCGACGCGCCTTCGATCCTTCTTCTCGGCCGCTCTCTCGGCGACCTCCTGCTGTGGCCGTCCGCCTGCAGCAAGCTGTGCTCGCCGGCGAATGCGCTCTTCCCTGGTGGCCGTGACGTAGCCTAGCGCCTGAACAAACCGATTCGCACAGGTTCGCTTCTCTGTGTCTTCTGTGGCTCTGTGGCAAAACATTTTTTCACGGGTCGTGTTAGATTCATCCTGACCAAAACACTTTCATGCTTGACCGCCAACGATTCGCCGCCCGCTCGATCGATTTCCTCCTGCTGATTTTCCTCGTCGCCCTCGCCTTTCTTCCTCCCATTAACGAGATCCACAAACAGCTCATACTCCTCGCCATCATCGTCGTCCAACTGCTCGAAGGCCCGATGATTGCCTGGCAGCCCAGGCGAGGCCCCGTCTACAGCGTGGTGTTAAAGATCGCGCTTTCGACGCTGCTGCTCTATCACACAGGTGGTGAGACCGCGATCAACAGCTCCTATTACCCCATCTACTATTTGCCCGTCATCACCGCCGCCCTTGAATTTGGACCGCTTGCGACTCTCTTTTGGACCGCGATCAGTTCCGCAGCTTACCTCTCGCTCCTGATACCCGTCCTCGGTGAGTACGAACTCACCTCCGACGCAGCAACCCTGCTGGGCGTGCGTATCATTTTTCTGTTCCTCGCCGGCGTGCTCGTCAATCGCTTCGCCGTCGAAAACCGACGCCAGGTGCAAAAGTATCAGGCTCTCTCCGCCATGCTCGAAAAAGCGAATCGCCAGCTTCAGCGCGCTGAAGCCGGAGCGCGCCGCGCGGAACGCCTTGCCGCTCTTGGACAGCTTTCCGCCGGCCTCGCGCATGAGATTCGCAATCCGCTCGGCGTGATCAAGGGCGCCGCCGAAATGCTCACAGAGAAACTTCAGTCGGCCCAGCCGCTGACTGCGGAACTTGCGAGCTACATTTCATCCGAAGTGAATCGCCTGAACGCGCTCGTCGCGCGCTTCCTCGACTTTGCTCGCCCGCAGCGCCTCGAACTCGGCCCCGTTCAAATCACCCAGGTCCTCGACCGCGCGCTCGCAATTGTCGAGCCCCAGTTCCCGTCCGCCCGCGTGCGAGTCGAGCGCGACTATGCCGCGCAAATCCCCGAGATCATGGCCGATCAGCAGCTTTGCGAACAGATTTTCGTCAACCTGATCCTCAATGCGTTCCAGGCCATGGCCGATATGCCCGATGATGGCGAACGGGTTCTGCACATTTGCGTCACACCCGAATTCCCCGGAGGAGTTTCGGGCGTCGGCGTACTTATCGAGGACACAGGTCCCGGCGTACCGCCTGAAATTCGCGAGCAGGTCTTCAATCCGTTTTTTACCTCTAAGAAAGAAGGTGTCGGCCTGGGACTCGCAATCGTCGCCAAATTCGTCGACGATCACCGCGGTTCAATTCGCCTCGAAACCAATTGCGGGCCCGGCGCGTGCTTCCGTGTCTTCCTTCCCACTAATCCCGACTTCCTCAAACCACAGGAAGTCATTCCCGCGACCGCCGCTCATGAAACGCCGTGACCTGAGTCAGCCCTTGAATTAAGAATTCGGTTCCTCTGTGTTCTCTGTGACTCTGTGGCAAAATGTCCCCGTCAATGCCCGACAAACCCGCAATCCTCGTCGTCGAAGATGAAGCCAAGATGCGCCGCTTGCTTGAACTCCAACTCGCCGATGAAGGCTTCGTCGCACAAACTGCCCCTGACGCGGAAACCGGCCTGCAGATGCTCGGCAAGCAGCCTTACGATCTCGTGGTTACGGATTTCAAGCTGCCCGGCATGAACGGCCTCGAATTTCTCCAATCCGCGAAACGCATCGACGCGCGTTGCCCCATCGTCATTATGACCGCTTACGGCACGGTTGAGTCCGCCGTCGAAGCGATGAAGGCGGGCGCAAGTGACTACGTCTTGAAACCGTTTTCGCTTGCCGAACTCGTTCTCGTCATTCGCAAGGAACTCGACGCTAAAAACCTCCGCGACGAAAACCGCTCCCTTCGCGAAGCCCTTGGGCTGAAATACAAGTACGACAACATCATCGCGCAAAGCGAAAAAATGCAGGCGGTTTTGCGGCTCGCCGAGCGCGTCGCCCCGACGAATGCGACTGTGCTCATTGGCGGAGAGAGCGGCGTCGGCAAAGATCTGATCGCTCGCGCGATTCATCAACACTCGCAGCGCGCGTCCGGTCCCTTCATCAAGATCAACAGCACCGCGATCCCCGAAACGCTCCTGGAAAGCGAGCTCTTCGGCTATGAGAAGGGCGCGTTTTCAGGTGCGACAACCAGCAAGCCGGGGAAATTCGAATTGGCCGACAGGGGCACTCTGTTCCTCGACGAAATTGGCGACATTCCGGCCGCGATTCAGGTGAAGTTGCTGCGCGTCCTCCAGGAACGCGAATTCGAACGCCTTGGCGGCACGAAAACGCTGAAAGTCGACGTCCGGCTGATCGCCGCGACGAACCGCGATCTTCGCGCCGCATTGGAGGAAGGCACATTCCGCGAAGACCTCTACTATCGCTTGAACGTCGTCGCGATCGATATCCCGCCGCTCCGCGACCACAAGGAAGACATCCCCGGCCTGGTCGATCTCTTCCTGCAGAAGTATGCAAACGAAGTGGGCAGGCCGGCGCCAAAAATCTCTTCGCCGGCTTTGAAACTGCTGATCGACTTCCATTGGCCGGGCAATATCCGTGAACTCGAAAACGTCGTTCAGCGCGCCGTCACGTTATCGGAAGGCCCAACGATCGAACCGGCGGACATTCACCTCGACGTCGCTCCAGCCAAGGCCAACGCTACGAGCAATCATTTTCTCCCGCCTGGCATGACGCTCGATCAGTGGGAGGAGCAAGCCATCCGCGAGGCCCTTCACCGCGCCAACGGCAACAAGAGCCAGGCTGCCCGACTCCTCGGCCTCTCCCGCAATGCCCTGCGCTATCGTCTGTCCCAAATGGGCGTCCCCGATCAGGACAAAGATCCCGAACAGTCGTAGCGCCTGCTGCCGCAGGCAGGCTTCAGCCGGCAGGTTTGTGTTTATGTAGCTCACCTCGCCAGAGGTGAGGCTTTTCGCTCAATCTCGTGTGGCAGGGCGCCCTCGGCTGTGCGAATTGTGTCGTTCTAGCGCTGGCGCGGAGTCTTTGCGCTCGCTAACTCTTGACCCGCCGCAGAGGTGCCAGGCATATCGACGCCAACTTGACTCAGGGGTGAGGCTTGCATGAACTAAGCGTCCTCCTGCAAATTGCTACGTCTTCAGGACCTCACGGATGAATTTGGGCGGCCAGCCTTGCTGTTCAGCAGCAACGCGGAAGCCCGCATCGAGCGTGAAGTATCTGGTGCGCCGGCCATCCTTCCAACTGATGTGAACCTGATACAGGTCGAACGGTTCCAGCCCGAGGGCCCTGACGTGACGCACGACCCCGCTCTGAATCCCGGCGAGGTACAGCAAGCCGTCGGCTTTCCTGCTCTTCCTCCACAACTTCTTTTCGCCCCCAGGGAGCGAAAGAAGGCGGACCACTGTATTGGCGTCTATGGGGTGCGCGACGCTTACGAGGGCAGCCAGAAATTTTTTCTCGAAATATCCAATTTTCTCCATCAGCAGGGCAAAACGGTCGCTCGTCCACTTACCGCACGCAGGGAGACCGGCGTAGGAATCGGAGGACGCAGCTTCTTCCGCCTGCGCGTGGGCTTTAAGGTATTTCTTGAGCTCTATGACCTCTTGCGGCGTGTCCGCCCTGTACCACTCGCCTCGGAACTCGAATTCAACAGCCATGCGCCTACTCCGTCACAACCCTTAAGGGTCAATTTAGTACCCTTAAGGCTTACGGTCAAGCCGCACCTATCCGTAATTCTGTGAGGTTCTGGAGGGTCTCCTCGATCTCAGGCGGTTCCATCCTCTTCTTGCACGAGGATGGAACCTGTCCCTCGATGCGAAACACCGCTGTGTCTAGCGGTTGGTTCCGCGCAAGAGCCAACCGAAGGCATGTGACTACGCCGTCGCTTCCCGACTCCGCTGCAGAAACGTCAGCAAGTCCGCATTCACCTGGTCCTGATGCGTTGCCGTTAAGCCGTGCGGCGCCCCGGGATAGTAGATCTCCTTCGCATCTTTGATCAGTCGCGCCGATTTCTTCGCTGAATCCTTGATCGGCACGATCTGGTCATCCTCCCCGTGCATGACAAGTGTCGGCACGTCGAACTTCTTCAGGTCCTCTGTAAAATCCGTTTCGGAGAACGCCTTGATGCACTCATACGAATTCAAGAGGCCCGCCTGCATGCTCCAAAGCCAGAATTGATCCAGAGTTCCCTGCGGAACGTTCGCACCTGGCTTGTTGGCCCCATAGAACGGCGCCGCGAAGCCTCTGTAAAACTCCGAAGGATTCTTGAACAGGTCGCTTCGTAGCTTGTCGAACAACTGAATCGGCAGTCCCTCCGGATTCGATGCTGATTTCACCAGGACCGGCGGCACGGCCGCGATTAGTACGGCTCTGGCGACTCGCTTCGTGCCGTGGCGGCCAATATACCGGGCCAATTCGCCCCCGCCCGTCGAGTGTCCCACCAGCGTGGCGTCGCGCAGATCGAGTGCCTCCATCACCTCCGCTAGATCATCTGCGTATTGGTCCATATTATTTCCTTTGAAGGCCTGATCCGACCGCCCGTGTCCGCGCCGGTCGATGGCTACACAGCGAAAACCGTGCTGGGCGAGAAAGAGCATCTGACCGTCCCAGGCATTCGAATTGAGCGGCCAACCGTGAGAGAACGTTACGGCTGATCCTTCGCCCCAATCCTTGTAATAGATTTGTGTTCCGTCCTTCATCGTAATCGTCGGCATCGTTCCTCCTCTTTCCTTTGAAATCGTGCGCAGCGGAGTTCTTAACCTTCGCGCGGGGTTTCCGCCAGAAACCGCGTGCGCCGCTCGGTCTGATCGCTCCGGACTTCGATCAAATTTGCCGTGGCTACATCGTGTACTTTTCGCAGGGGCTGGACGTTCTTTGGGGTGTTTGGTGGGACGCGGCGACAAGCGCCGAGCGTGCCACGAAGGGTGAGAGTTGCGCCCGCAATGCCGCCGAACTCATTGTGGCGAGTCGGAGCGCCACGGGAAGCGGCGACTGCAGGTTATTGCGTGTCCGTTTTCAGTCCTTCTGGTGACGAAAAATGTTACGGGCATCGATTCTTAGGCCGCGGACCGCCGAGTGTCAAGTACACCTGTGAGCGGCGACGTAGCTTAACAGTCCTTGGCCCCTCTATCGCGCGTGAATCCATTCCCCAGGGCGCAACGCGGTAGCGGGCCTGACCCCACGGTTGCGACGGAATTGCACAATTGTGGTGCAGCTGCGGAAAAGCCGAAAACAGCTGAAAGTGTGTCGACCAATTTTGCGAGTTTTGTTGATTCTACAGGCACTTACGCAAAAATTTGCTCGGCGAGTGTGTCGACCAAAAGCGCCCGAAGCCATAGCCGAACTTAGAGGCAGCATTGCAAAACAGGCACTGATTCGGAGCGACTTAGCGCATCGGCGTGGGCAGGCCAGGACGCGGCCTCCAGATTGTGTATTTTTGTTACCGATGCTGATTCATCGGGCGGCCCACACAAAATGTCGACTTGCCGGACTTCTTGCCGTCATTGATACCAGGGACGTATTCGCCGTGAACAGAAAGTGCCGTTGTCCTTCGGCATCGGGAGCGACCATGAGGATTCGTCCTGAGATCTATTGTGTGGAGACGATACGAACACAGTCGAGTGGGGCGCGCGTTCACCCTGGAGCGGACTCCCGTGCGAAGTTGTATCCGGCAGGCACGCCGCAACGCCGTTTTCCCAGAGGGAGCAACAACGGCGCCTGCCGACCATAGCCGACACTCAGTTCTGCTGATTCGTACCCTTATTCCGTTTCGCTACCTGGGCGACTTGCTGCTGAACCTCGGCGTGTATATCGGCTACCATTTTCTTTATCAAAGGCACTGAGGCGTTCATGGCGTCTGCAGTCATGGCCGGCATCTCGCTCATAATCTTTGCGCCACGCGGGGTTGAATAAAAGGCAACGAGAGCGTCCACGTCGCCTTTCGTCAGATACTTTTGATACACCGGAATCATCGCTGCGATCAGATCATCGACGGGCATGTCGTCGAGCGTTTTGTCTACCATTTGATCGGTTTTGGCCTCGAAGTCCGCGGGCAGGCTCGGCTGATTTGCAGATTGTTCGTGAAGCGTTCTGTGCATGGCGGGCTTCATCGCTTGGAGCGTTTTGAACATCATGGTCCGCACGTGCATGGCATCCAAGTAACGCTCGATGTCCCGTCTTGAGGCTGGCGGATCCTGGCGATTTTGCTGTGCGTATGAGACGCATGCA
>JBOGNK010000198.1:0-18082 GCA_050747085.1 Candidatus Acidiferrales bacterium | reverse complement strand
GCGCAGGATAACCAGCCAACCGCGCAGTTCTATCACGTTGCTGCCGACAACCAATTCCGTTACTTCCTCTACGGCGCGCAGCAGGACAACTCGACCGTTGGCATCGCCAGCAGCACCGATCACGGCTCCATCAGCCAGAAGGACTGGTATGACGTCGGCGGCGGGGAGAGCGGCTACATTGCGCCCTCTGCAAACGGGACAATCGTCTACGCAGGCGGCAACTACGGAATCATTACGCGTTGGAACAAGCAAACTGAAGAAGCGCACATGATTTCACCGTATCCGGTGAACGCGGACGGTTCCGGCGCCGCGGATCAGAAATATCGTTTTCAGTGGACGGAGCCGATCCTGATCTCGCCGTTCGATTCGCACGAGCTCTACATCGCGGCTCAAGTGCTGTTCAAGAGCACGGACCAGGGCCAGACATGGACTGTGATCAGCCCCGATCTGACGCGCAACGACAAGAGCAAGGAACAAGTACCCGGCGGACCAATCACGAAGGACAGCACGAGCGTTGAGTTCTACGACACGATTTTCAGCGTGGCGCTATCGCCCGTCGATCGTGGATTGATTTGGGCCGGCAGCGACGACGGTTTGATCCATATAACGCGGGATAGCGGAAAGAGCTGGACGGACGTCACGCCGAAGGATATGCCCGCGTGGAGCAGGATCAGCATGATCGAGGCGTCGCCCTTCGATGCGGGAACGGCTTACGTTGCGGTTGACCGGCATATGCTGGACGACCTTGCTCCGTACGCTTATAAGACGACTGACTTCGGCAAGACCTGGACCAAGATCACGGACGGGATTCCGAATACCGCGTTCCTGCGCTCCGTTCGGGAAGACCCCAAGCGGAAGGGGTTGCTCTTTGCCGGAACCGAAAAGGGCGTCTTCGTTTCGTTTGACGACGGCGGGCGCTGGCAATCCTTGCAACTCAACCTGCCGGTGGTTCCCGTGCACGATTTGATCGTCCATGGCAACGATCTGGCGATCGCCACGCATGGCCGTTCGTTTTGGATATTGGACGACATTTCGCCGATTCGCCAGTTGAACCCTGAGGACCTGGATGCAGCCGTGCATCTGTTCCGTCCGGCACCGGCATACCGCACGCGTGGAGGAGGGTTCTTCCGCTCTCGGGGCGCGGTTGGCTCGAATCCGCCAAGCGGGGTGGTTATCGACTACTCGCTGAAGTCCGTCCCGAAGGGCGACATCACGATGGAGATTCTTGACGCGAAGGGGCAAGTGGTCCGCAAATTCTCCAGCGAACCGGAGAAGCAGGCCGGTCCTCAAGGAAGGCGCAGTCCCGGTCCCACGCCGCTTCCGAAGAAAGCAGGCCTGAATCGCTACGTCTGGAATATGCAGTACCCAGCGGCTCGATCCGTGCCAAACGCCCAGTACGACGGCGGATTCCCGACCGGCATTCTGGCGGTGCCGGGGAAGTATGAAGTGAAGCTAACCGTGGATGGCACTTCGTATACGGCGCCGATCGAGCTGTTGATCGATCCCCGCGCGAAAATCTCCGAGGCCGATCTGCAGAAGCAATTCACGATCGGAGAGGAAGCGCGGAATCTGGAGGAGACCGACCATACGATGGTGTTGGAGATGCGCAACTTGCTCGACCAACTTAACGCCCTCGAAGGCAGGCTGGGCAAGAGCGAGGGTGACAACGCGGTCCGCGCGTCGGCTGAGGCCATCAAGAAGAAAATCGATACGATCGAAGGCCAGCTAATCTCCGTGAAGTCGACTGCCAACGAGGACCAGCTCAATTACGGCAATCTGCTGAGCAGCCAGTTAGCAGCCCTCGAAGATGTGATCGATGACGCGGACGTCGCCGTCCCGCAGGCGGATATCGATCAGTTGGCCGTGTTCCGTGGGCAATTGGAGAAGCTGCAAGCGGACTGGCAGACAGTCACGAAGAAGGATCTCGTCGACCTGAACGACTTGATGCGCAAGAACCACGTCGCGGCGGTCGGGATTTCCGCTTCCATCCCGAACGAGGCAGAGGACGAATCAGGCGACGACTGAGGATCGCGCACCAGGGAAGGGCGAAAAGCCAGGCGAATGAAAGTGGTGCGTCATAGACTATCCACGATAATCATCAAACAGCGTTAATTGAGCAGTTTTGTGCCTCAACGGGCACGAAAAGAAGACCCACCGTTCACACACCGTGAACGGTGGGGGAGTCGGCGGAATCACCGTCCCCCGCGGCTAAAGCCGCGTATTACTTTGTGGCTCGTTCGCAGTGCAGAAAGCGCGCTGCTCCCCCGCATAAATGCGGGGGCTCCCACCAAAAAACAACAATGCGACGAGTCTGTGTCCCGAGACGGCAGACTCCCGAAACTGCGCAGCTTGTGGGCGGTGCCATGGTTGCTGATTTGCTTCTGCCAACCTCCTCAGCGAAAATAGAAATCATCCGCTGAACCGCAATTGCGGATCCGAGCCGTTTCAGTACTGGGTTGCGTTGAATTTTGACTGCTTTTTCATGTCAGGGTTTGAATCATCAAACCCTGAAGCTTTTTTGAATCAGGGTTTGAATCATCCAACCCTGAAACCCGGTGAGCGGGATTCGGTGAGCCTGGCTCGGTGAGCCTGACCCCATGCAATTGGACCTTGCACCTTCGCCGCCTGCTTCTCTGGACTGGGCGCATCCGCTTGTTCGCGACTGGTTCGTAAGCCGATTCGGCACGCCGACCGAGCCGCAGGAGCAAGGCTGGCCGCACATTCTTGCTGGCTCGACCACGCTTATCTGCGCGCCGACCGGGTCGGGCAAAACGCTGGCGGCGTTTCTCGCGTGCATCGACCGGCTTGTTCGGAAAGCGCTAGCGGGGGAACTGCGAGACGAGACGGAAGTCCTCTATATTTCACCGCTCAAGGCTCTGAGCAACGACATCCGCCGCAACCTTGAAGTTCCTCTTTTGGAGATTCTGGCGCTGGCCGGTGAGCGCGGACTGCTGATGCCCGAGGTTCGCGCAGCGGTGCGCACGGGTGACACGCTGATGCACGAACGCCGGGCGATGCTCGATCGGCCCCCACACATTCTGGTCACTACGCCCGAATCGGCGTTCATTTTGCTGACGGCCGGGAAGAGCCGCGAAATTCTACGCAACGTGAAGACGGTGATCGTCGATGAAATTCACGCGGTGGCAGATGACGCGCGCGGAGCGCATCTGGCATTGTCGCTCGAGCGGCTGGACGCACTGACCGGCACACCTGCAGTCCGCATTGGGTTATCGGCAACGCAAAAGCCAATCGAAGTGATCGGCCAATTCCTTTCGGGCAATGAACGACGCAAGCCGGTGATCGTCGAAATTGAAAACCGCCGGAAGCTCGACATTGCGGTAGAAGTGCCGTCGAGCGAGCTTGGCCCCGTTGCCAGCAACGAGATGTGGGACGAGATTTACAAACGGCTGGCTGAGCTTGTAAGCCAGCACCGGTCGACGCTGATCTTCGTGAACACACGGCGGCTGGCGGAACGCGTGGGCCATCATCTTGCGGAGTTGCTCGGCGAAGGCGTGGTTGCGTCGCATCACGGAAGCCTTTCGCGGCAGCGGCGATTTGCGGTGGAAGCGAAGCTGAAAGCGGGCGAGTTGCGGGCGCTGGTGGCGACGGCGTCGCTCGAACTTGGCATCGACATCGGCAGCATCGATCTCGTGTGTCAGATCGGATCGCCGCGAGCCATCGCGGTTGCGCTGCAAAGGATCGGACGGGCGGGGCACTGGCGCGGCGCGACACCGAAGGGAAGAATCTTCGCGACCACGCGAGACGAGTTGCTCGAATGTGCGGCGCTGGTTTGGGCGATTCGCGATCGCGATCTCGATCAGATTCAGGTTCCCGATGCGCCTCTGGATGTTCTGGCGCAACAGATTGTGGCCGCCTGCGCCGCGGAGGATTGGAAAGAGAACGAGCTGTTTGCGCTTGTGAGGCGCGCCTATCCATACCGAGATCTCTCGAAGGAAACGTTCGAATCGATCATCGAAATTCTGTCGGAAGGGATCGCAGCGCGGCGCGGGCGGTATGCGGCTTATCTGCATCGCGATCGCGTGAATGGAATTCTCCGCGGGCGTCGCGGAAGCAGGCTGGCGGCGATCACAAGCGGCGGCGCGATTCCAGACAACTCGCTTTATAGCGTGATCCTCGAGCCGGAGCACACGGTCGTCGGGACCATCGACGAGGATTTCGCCGTCGAGAGCTTGCGCGGCGATATTTTCCTGCTCGGCAACACGTCATGGCGAATTCGCAGCGTGCGGGGCGGGGCGGTGCAGGTGGAAGACGCGAAGGGCGCGGCGCCGAACGTTCCATTCTGGCGAGGCGAGGCGCCAGCGCGCACGGCGGAATTGTCGCAACGTGTTGCGCAACTGCGCGAGAAGATCGACGGGCTTTTACCATCTGCGCGAGAAATCGGACTTGCGACCTCAGGGGTTAAAACCCCTGAGGAAAACGCGGGCGTTATGTCGGAGCTGAAGCTCCGACCCCCTAAAAAACCCGGCGTTATGTCGGAGCTGAAGCCCGCCACGACGGACGAACTCCGGCCCCTTAAAGACTCGGGCATTGCGTCGGAGTTGAAGCCTGTGACGACGGACGGTCCAGCTACGGCGGAGAAGCTCGGAGTCCCTGAAAAGGTGGCTGTCGCAGCGGCCGAAGTGAACAGCGCGGTGGAGTGGCTCAAAAGCGAATGCGGCCTGGACGACGCGGGCGCGGAACAAGCGATCGAGCACGTTCTGGCAGGCCGCGCGGTACTGGGGGTAGTTCCTTCACAGCGCACGATTGTTGCCGAGCGATTCTTTGATGAAGGCGGCGGAATGCAGCTTGTGATTCACGCGCCATTCGGCGGGCGAGTCAACAAGGCATGGGGACTTGCGCTGCGTAAGCGGTTCTGCCGTTCGTTCAATTTTGAGCTGCAGGCCGCCGCGACGGATGATGGGCTGAACATCTCGCTGAGCGACCAACACAGTTTTCCGCTGGCGGATGTTTTCCACTTTTTGCATCCTGGGTCTGTTCGCGACGTTCTGGAACAAGCTGTGCTGGCATCGCCCATTTTCACGACGCGCTGGCGCTGGGTGGCGGGGCGGGCGCTGGCTCTGCTGCGCTTTCAGCATGGGAAGAAAGTGCCGCCGCAGATCCAGCGGATGCGGTCGGACGATCTGCTTGCGGCGGTGTTCCCCGAAGCGCTTGCCTGCCAGGAAAACATCGTTGGCGACATCAAGATTCCCGATCATCCGCTCGTCGGCGAAGCGATGAAGGCGGCCCTGACCGAGGCCATGGACATCGAGGGCCTGACGGATTTGGTGCGGGCGATTGGTAGTGGGCAGATTCGTTGCGTTGCGGTGGATACGCCAGTGCCTTCGCAGTTCGCGCACGAGATTCTGAACGCGAACCCCTATGCGTATCTTGACGACGCGCCGCTTGAAGAGCGCCGGGCTCGCGCGGTGGAAATGCGGCGGATGCTGCCTGAAGCCATGCTTTCCGAAGTGGGGAGGCTCGATCCGGCTGCGATTCGGGAAGTGGTGGAAGAAGCGTGGCCGGACGTTCGCGATGCCGAGGAGTTGCACGATTCGCTGCTTACGCTCGTCGCTTTGCCCGAAAGCTTCGAGCGCCTTCCTTCCAGGCTGACTCATGTCTCCGAATCGCTTTCGAAATGGCGCGAGTTCTTTACGGAGCTGCAGCACGCGAACCGGACGAGCAAAGCTGCTGCGAATGGCCGCAGATACTGGGTCGCGGCAGAGCGGGCAAAGAGTTTTTCTGCGATTTTCCCGGACGCTGCATTCGATGCCGCGTTGCCGAAGGTAGAAGCAGATATCTCGCGCGACGATGCGCTGCGGAATTTGTTGACGGGTTGGCTGTCGGATATCGGGCCGTGCTCGGCGAGCGAGTTGACGGCGATCCTCGGCATTCCGGAACCGGAAATCGAGAAAGGTCTGCTGCGGCTTGAAGCTTCCGGCACGATCTTGCAGGGCCGGTTCACGGACGACGCGCAGGGCAACAGAGAATGGTGCGACCGCCGGCTGCTTGCGCGCATTCACAGGCTTACCGTCGGCAAATTGCGCAGCGAGATTGAACCCGTAAACGCAGCGCAATTCATGCGCTGGCTGCTGCGATGGCAGCACGTGGCGCCGGGAACGCAGGGGTTTGGCGAACGGGGCACGCTGGAAGCGCTGCGCCAACTGCAGGGATTCGAAGCGCCTTCGAACGCGTGGGAGCGTCATCTGCTGCGAACGCGGATTGCAAACTACGATCCGAAGATTCTTGACCGGCTGTGCATGACGGGAGCGGTCGGCTGGGGCCGGCTGTCGCCGCATCCGGCAATTTTGCGAAGTGGGCCCGAAGGCGGGCGGCGTGCGGTGCCGACCAGCGCTGCTCCCATCACATTTTTTGTGCGCGAAGATGCAGATTGGCTGGGCGCGCAGCACGCGGCGGCCGGCAAAGGAAACGATGGCGCCGGCTTGAGCGCCAACGCACGCGAAGTGCTGACGTTCCTGCGGCAACGCGGCGCGTCGTTTTTCGTCGATATCGTTCGCGGGACGCGCAAGCTGAAGTCCGAAGTGGAAACGGCGCTATGGGAGCTAGTCGCCGTGGGAATGATCACGGCGGATGATTTCGACAATCTACGTGCGCTGATCGATCCTCGCAGGCGCGCCGGACGCGGGACCGGTCGAATTGCGCGTCCGCGGCACAGCGGGGGACGCTGGTGCGTGTTGCAGGCAGAGGAACCAGCGGATCGCGCCGCGTCGGTTGAAGCGGTGTGCTGGATGCTGCTGCGGCGATACGGCGTGGTGTTTCGCGAACTGATGGAACGAGAAAGCATCGTAGCGAAATGGCGCGAGGTGCTGATCGCGCTGCGCCGGCTGGAGGATCGAGGCGAAATTCGCGGTGGGCGGTTCGTCGTCGGCTTTCTTGGCGAACAGTTCGCGCTGCCCGTTGCGGTGGAATCGCTGCGCGCGATGCGCGGTCAACAACCGACCGGAGAGATGCTTGCGATCTCCGCTGCTGACCCGCTGAATCTAACCGGCATTCTGGTTCCCGGCGATCGCGTCGCGGCAAATTCGGGAAAACGGCTGACGCTGCGCGACGGGATGTTAGTTAGTGACGGATCTGTGAGCGTATTCAGCGCCGCAACATCAGCCGATTAGTAGTCGCTTTGCGAGCTGACGATTGTCTGCCGGTGCGCGGAAAGGCCTCACCTCTTTGAGGTGAGCTACAGTGATGCAATTCTTGCCGGGCGGGAGTTAGCGTCGGCCACGTTCGCGGAGAGTGGCACCGATCTTCTTCGGTACAAATCAAATCAAGCAAAGGCCTCACCTGCTCGAGGTGAGCTACACGGCTGGCAATTCTTACCTGGCGGGAGCGAGCCTGAACACTATAGATACGTACTGCTGGGTCTGGACCGGTTGGCCGGCCAGGAACGACTCGCCATAGCGCCAGTCGCGAACCGCGGAAACCGCCGCATGCGCGAGGATGGGAGGTCCGGCAAGAATGCGCACGCTACGAACTGTGCCATCCATCGCTATCGTAACGTCGAGCTTGACCGTTCCCTGGACACCTTCGCGAGCCGCTTCAATCGGATAGGCGGGAGAGTAGCTGGAAAGCAATCGCCCGACGCCGAGATTGGCGGGCAAATACTGCCGCGCCCACTCGAGATTCGTTGGCACCCATATCGCGTGAAGTTGTGAATTGGCTGCGACGGAGCCGCTTGGGACGCCTGCGAGCGGCATGCTTGGCGGAACGGGCGAGTTAGGATAGCCGGACATTTCGACGATAAACGCTTGAGGCTGTGTTGTAGCGCTCTGCGGCGTTTTGTTAGCAGACGCGGCGACAGACGGCGCGGAATTCGCGTACGCGTTCTGATATTGATTGTTCTGGCCTGCGGGCGTTTGATTCTGCGCGCGGCTCGTGGAATTCGGCGCCGAGTTCGATGAGGCGGGAGGAACTGTCTGTGCCCGCGAGGCTTGCGGCGCTTGCGAGTCTGACGGCGATTGACGCGGCGCTGTTTGGTTTTGGGAACCCGCTTGTGAACTCGTTCGCGCGCCGTACGAAGCTCGGTTATTTGCCAGCGCGCTGCGCTGAGACCCGGCGAATTGGCTGTTGGTTGAGGGCGCACCGTTCTGGATAGATCGCGTGGGCGCGTCGTGGCCGTAGCTCGAAGCAGGCGGAGTCTGCTCGGCCTGAGTTCGTCGAGACTGAGCTGGTTGAGATTGATGCTGTGGCGGAGCCTGAATCGCGCCGCCCGCCTGATTCGGCGTGCTGGTTGTTGCGGCCGAATTTGATTCCGACGTATCGGAACGGCCCGAGTCCGCGATTGGCGGGGTTGATTGCGTCGACGCACTCGCGTCATTGTCACCCGGTCGCTGGGACTGAGTTGCGCCAGCGTTCGGCGAGGTCGATGGAACATTTGGCGTGCTGTTTTGCGTTGCGTTTTGAGTTGCCGACGGGCTCTGCGATTGCGCGACTGGCGGAACTTGGGCTGTCGCGGGCGGCAATGCGGTATTTGCGGTCGGGGAGGTCGCGTTTGCCTGCTGCGTTTGTGTCGCGGCGGTCTGCGGAGGATGCTTCAACTTGAACGAAGCGGCTGCGTTGGCAACCCACGCTTCGATGCTTGCAGCGTCGATCAAACCCGGATCTACGGTGGATACGCCGGCCAGGACGACTGCGGCAAGCAAAATGACGACGAGCGCATACGGCCAACGCGGGCGCTTGCCCGCTGATTCAATGCTGGAGCGTGGGACCTGCGCGTGCCGGTTCCACGCGGCATTTCCGAAGGTTCGTTCAGGTTGTGGCGTTGGAATTGGGCGCGGGATCGGCGCGTGCCTTTCCGGTAGTTTGGGTTCGGCGCGCCAGCGATCGGGCAACCGTTTTGAAGCCGAGGGGAATTCGAGCGGGGCGGGCAGTTCGGCAGCTATGGGAGTGTCAGCAACTGTGGGGCTGTCAGCAACTGTACTGGCCCGGTTCTCGAATTCCGGCTGCGCTACGGGCGGATCGATTGTCGCGAGCTCCGGCGCTGTCATCGGCACCGGAATTTCCATATCGTCGTCGCCGGATTCGGATGGGTATTTCTGGAAAGCTGTGCCCTGCGGAACGGGCTTGGTGAAGTCCGCAAGCGCCCTCTGGTGAGTCTCCTCTGATTCGCTCTGCCGATTATCTTCAGTCGCGATCCATTTCCGGATCACGTCGCGCGTCTGGTCGGAGATCGCGTCGAATTCGATGCCAAGTTCCTTTTTGGACTTAATCTGCCAGACTACTTTGCCGGACGTCTGGATGAGCGCATCCGTATGGGGCAGGCGAAAATGCATTCGCGGCAAGTAATTCGACGAGAGGGTTTGCACGGCCTGGATTGCCATGCCCGATTCGCTGATATTCAGGATCAGTCCCGCATTTTCCTGGCCTAGTTCAATGTAGGCGAGCGAATGCACCTTTACGCGCGGATGCGCTCGGTTTTCGGCGAGTCCGGGAGCTTGTTCGTCGCGTTCTGTATCGCGGGGCATCATGTGCGTTCGCGGGCTGGGCGGCGCACTGCGAAGGACGAACTCACCCTATTTTATCGCGACTGGAGGAGACGTTCAACTGCGATGCGAAATCGAGCGGCGGGTTCTGGATAAGGTTGAATTAACTGCTTTTCACGTAAGGGATTGAATCATCTGCAAGTCAGGGTTTGGATTATCAAACCCTGAAACCCTGAAACCCTGAAACCCTGAAACCCGGTATGCTGTGATTGAAGAGAAAATGGAGGTGAGGAGATGGCGCTACCGAAGCGTCCGCTCGGTTTGAGCGGACTGGAGATTTCAACGATTGGATTTGGTTCGTGGGCGATTGGCGGGGGGGGATGGGTGTTTGGCTGGGGGCCGCAGGACGACCGGCAGTCCATCGCCACGATGCGCCGCGCCATCGAGATGGGAATCAACTGGATCGATACAGCCGCGGTTTACGGGCTGGGGCATTCGGAAGAAGTGATTCGACGGCTGCTGCACGAGCTGCATCCGGGCGAGTTGCCCTACATCTTTACGAAATGTGGAGTGGTCTGGAACGAGAACGAGCCGATGGCGCAGCCGGCGCGGATGTTGCGACCGGAGTCGATTCGGCGCGAATGTGAGGCGTCGCTGAAGCGGCTGGGGATCGAGCGCATCGATTTGTACCAATTTCACTGGCCAGATGAGAGTGGCACAGCGGTGGAGGATTCGTGGAACGCCATGCTGAAGCTGATCGAAGAAGGGAAGGTGCGCGCGGCGGGCGTATCGAATTTCGATGTGAGCCTGCTGGATCGCTGCGAGAGGGTCCGGCACGTCGATTCGCTGCAGCCGCCCTTTTCGATGGTCAATCGGAGCGCGGCGGCGAAGGAAATTCCGTGGTGCGCGGCACATAACACGGCAGTGATCTGCTACAGCCCGCTGCAATCAGGGCTTCTGACGGACACGTTTACCGAATCGCGAGTGGGGTCGCTGGCGACGGACGACTGGCGGCGTCGCGGCGCGGAATTTCAGCAGCCGAATCTGGGACGCAACCTGGCTTTGCGCGATTCGCTCAGAGAACTCGCGGACGAATACGAAACAACGGTCGCGGCGATTGCGATCGCCTGGCTGCTTGCGTGGCCCGGCGTAACTGGAGCGATTGTCGGCGCGCGCAGCCCGGAACAAGTCGACGCATGGGTGGGAGCAGCATCGCTCGAACTGAATCCGGCGGATCTGGACGCAATCGGGGATGCGATCGCGGAGACAGGCTCCGGCAGCGGACCGATCAATCCGAGAGGGACGCGGGTGCCACCGGCGCAAGAGGCGAGAGGACAAGGAGCGTAAATCGCTTGCCTCATTCGCCCCCTGATCTCTGCCCGAAGTTCGCGCGGTGCGAAAGTAGCGACAGTTTCGGCGGGGCGGACCAGAATCCGCAGTTGCTATGCGGACGGATGCGAGTTAGTGCTGTGCGGCCGCGACTGGTTGGGCGAAGGTGATGAAGTGGCCTCCAGGATCCTGCACGGCAAATTCGCGCATTCCGTAGAACGCGGTTCGCTCAGGCATCACGTTTTTCGCATCTTTCATTGCGGAGAGGACTGAGTCCAGGTTGTCTACTTCGAGATAGAGATACGTCGGGCCTTTTCGCGCCGAATCGGCCATCTCTGCCGGCGAATCGTGTTCGACGCTGGCGTACGTCTGGTACATCACTTCGACGTTGCCCTTCTGAAAGACGACGAACGCGAGGCCATTTTCTCCGGGCACCTCGATCGTCTTCTCAAAGCCGAGGCGGTTAATCCAGAAGGGAAGAAGCGGCTCGATCGAATCGACCAACAGCACGGGCGTGATCTTCTTCACATTCATGTACAGCTCCTTCGATTGGCCCGAAATGTGGGTTCAGGTTGCCTGCTGATCGCGCTGTTGTCACCCCGGCTCGGCCATTGCAATAAACCGGTCAGGCTGATCGCTCCAGTTTTTCTTGTTGCGCCGGCGCGAGCTAATCCGCGGCGCTGGCAGCCAGGGTGCTCTTGACGGAGCGCGCGTGTTCCACTTGCTCGAGGCCTTCGATCAAATCGCGCACAAGGTCCTCGGAGTTTTCGCAGCCGGGCGAGAGGCGAATCAGCGTGTCGGACAAGCCGAGTTCCGCGCGAGCTTCGGCGGGAATCGACGCATGCGTCATGCTCGCTGGATGGCAGAGGAGCGCCTTTACGCTGCCGAGGCTTTCGCCGAGCGTGAAGTAACGGCGCGAGGAAACAAGCGCGACGACTTCCTCGAGCGTGCCGTCGAGTTCGAAAGAAACCATGCCGCCGAAGCCACTCATCTGGCGACGCGCGACTTCGTGACCCGGATGATTGGGCAGACCCGGATAGTAAACGCGATGGACGAGCGGATGGCCATTCAACGCGTCAGCGACTGCGGTCGCATTCTCCGCGTGGCGTTCCATCCTGAGCTCCAGCGTCTTCAATCCGCGCATCGTAAGCCAACAGTCGAACGGAGACGGAACGCCTCCCGTGGCGTTCTGAATGAACTTGATGGGCTCGAAGGTCGCGGCATCCTTCGCCAGCGCCGCGCCCTGAATGGTGTCGGAATGGCCGGCGAGGTACTTCGTGACGCTGTGGACCACGATGTCCGCGCCCAATTGAAACGGTTGCTGGAAATAAGGCGTGGCGAACGTGTTGTCGACAACAACGAGCGCCCCGCGCGAGTGCGCGATTTGGCTGGCCGCTGCGATGTCCGTGATGAGCAGGCGCGGATTCGTGGGGCTCTCGATCCACACGAGCTTGGTGCGGGAGGAAATCGCGGCATCGAGAGCCGCGTTATCGGACGTGTCGATCTGGCGAATCACGATGCCCATGTGCTGGAAGACTCTGTTGAGAATGCGATACGTGCCGCCGTAGACGTCGAGCGGGATCACGATCTCGTCGCCCGGGCGCAGATACGCTTGCAGGACGGCATTTTCGGCGGCGAGTCCGGACGCGAACGAGGCGGCGTAATTTACGCCTTCGAGTTCAGCGAGAACGGTTTCCAGACGTTGGCGCGTTGGATTGTTCGTGCGCGAGTAGGAAAAGCCTTTGTCGTGCGCCGGGGCGTCCTGCTCGTAGGTGGACGTTTGAAAAATCGGCGCGATCAGCGCGCCCGTCTCGGGCTCCGATGGTTGCCCAGCGTGAATGGTCTTAGTCGCGAACTTCATTTCATTTGCTCCTTTGCTGAAGATGAAAAACGGGAAGAAGGAAAAATGAAAACGGAATGCGTCGAATCGATCCGCCGCAGCTGCGAACCGTCATTAATTCGTATTTCGTATTTCGCATTTCGTTGTTCTTCATGGCGCCACAGCCAGATTTGCTACGGAATCAGTCCACGTTCCCCCGGGAATCGAACTGGCGATCCGGCTGACGGTTGCCTTCTCGTTCAGGCTGCGCACGACGAGAGGCAAATTCCATCGCGCGGCGGTTTCGAGGGCGGCCCGTTGGACCAGATCACAGCCGTCGTCAGCCAGTTCGAGGGCGTGGTCGAACGTAAGAAAGGGAACCGGCAATGCGCCGCGATCACGATGCGGATCGCTGGTGAAATAGCCCGGTACGTCCTTGACCAGTTCGCATCGGTTCGCGCCCAAGCCCGCGGCGAGAAGCACTGCGGTCAGGTCAGAGCCTCCGCGGCCCAGCGAAACGACGGAGTGCAGGTGATCGACCGCGAGAAATCCGGGGACGATCGCGACGGCGTGGTCGGCAAGCACTTCGCTCAGCAGGCTTGTTTCAAAGCGAACGTTGCCGAAGCCGGGGCCCGGCCCGGCGCTCGCGGGATGAGGCGTAATCAAGCCCGTCTGATGAACGTTCACGCCGATGGCTCGAACGTCGAGCGCCTGAAGATGCAGCGCCAGAAGCGCCACGGAGCGAAGTTCGCCGGTGGACCACAGGAGATCGAGCGCCTGTTTTCGCGGCGACACGACGATGTCTTTCGCAATTTGTTCCAGGGAATCGGTTGCGCCCTTTTGGGCGGAGACGACTACGACGAGGCGTTCGTCCGGCGCAGCGAGGATGCGGTTGCGAATGAATGCGGCGGCTCGTTTATAAGCGGACGGGCCGGTGAGGATCGATCCGCCAATCTTTATGACTGCGAGCGGCTCCCGGTCACCCGTACAATCGTCCAAAGGTGCAGACATCCGGTTCCTCCGGAATGCAAATAGTCCTCGACCCAATACCATGTGGCCGAATGCATCGGCCCATAGCCTATGGGTGATAGGCAACGCAGCCTGTAGCGCGGAAACCGCGCCATAAGCGACGTTCGCAGCGGCGGACAGAGCCGTTGCGTAACATATTCAGTTTGGGAGTTTAATCTTCAAATGGTCCCGCGTTGCGGAACCCGTTGAGGATCTTATCTTCTCCCCACTGGGCAGGAATTAGCACCTTGGTTCTCGGACCAGGTTGCTGTGGCTTCGTCGGGCCTGTTCCCTCTGCCACTCTGGATAAGCGCTGCCGGTTAAGCAGCGTGGGAAGATTAGCAAATAAAGATGTGAAGTCAAGGGAAAATCTGGCTCGTACGGAATGAGGATTTTCTCGACGCAATCAGGCCCATTCTTTTTATTGCAGCCTTCCGTCGCAATCCAAATATCGTCGTGGGAGCTGGCGAGGAATGTTTTGATTGCTACCTCAATGCGTTGCAAACCGGCACCCTTTCCAGGATGCATTAACCGGAAGTCTGCTCGAAAAGTATGAGAGAGAAATTTTCTTCGACTCGTCTTGGCAAGGCGCTAATTTGGGTGCAACGGTTCTGATGGTGACTCGATCCCAACAGATGGTGCCGGAGTCCGCAGTCCTGCCGTGAGCCCCTGCTTTGTCAATTTGGCGATTGTGCGCCGATTTTCGAGAAGCACCTTCATCCATGCGAAGCGCCCCATTTGCGGAAAATAAATTCCGCGGAAACAGAGACGTGCAATGAGGATGTTAATGCGATAGCCCAGCGGCTTGCCGTTAATCGAATCCACCGCCTTCTCGATGGCCTCTGGACTGTATGAACTGTTCCAGCCGATGCGCACCTCGTCGTGCGCCTCATCAATGCTCATCTTCAATGGCGTGTGGGCCATAGCAAACGGTATGAACTGTTGCCAGTGCTTCGGACGCGTGAGCCGCCCGGCGGCTTCCAGCCTTTTGTAGAGCGGGGTCGCAGGCAACGGAGTCATCAAGCCGAAGATCGGCAACCCCGGCGGCCAAGTGCGAATTTGGTCCAGGGTCCGTCCCGCCACTCCCGGCGTGTCGTTATCCATGCCAAAAATAAAAGAAGTGATTGCGAAAACGTTGTGCCGGGCGAGCCGATCGAGCACGGCAGCGTATTCACCTGGCTTGTTGAAGCCCTTTTTTACATCCGCAAGGTTGGCCGGGTCGATGGACTCCATCCCGATGAAGATCCATTTGCCTCCCGAGGCGGCAATCAGTTCCACGAGTTCTTCGTCGCGAAGCAGATTGGCGCTGATCTGCGCGACCCAATGTACTTGCGCGCCGGCGGCGATGATGTCTCGCAACAGCGATTTTGTGCGTTTAATATTGATCGCAAAATTGTCGTCGATAAAAAAGACGGCAATTTGGCCGCCCTCTTGCCGCGCCCGCGCTTTCAACAGCAAGAGCTCGTTTACGACACTTTCGTTCGTGCGAAAGCGGATCACGTCGCCAAAAAATCCCGTCACGGTGCAGAACTCGCATCCGTAAGGGCAGCCGCGCCCGGACTCCACGGGGACGATGCGGAAGCTTCCCCAACCCGCGCCCACGCGCTTCAGCAGAGGATGCAACATTCGCGGGAGCAGATTGAACTGGTCGAGCTTAATTTCGTTCCAGGGGATCACTGGATAGGGCTGAAGCGATGGTTTACGCTCCTGGCCGAAGGCGTCCACCGGCGCGTAGACGTCCTTCAGCGTGCCACGCACGGCATCTTCCACGATTCTGGGCCATGTCTCATCGGCCTCGCCGAGGGCAACCGCGTCGGCGTGGCGCGAGCCGCCGTCGCGTCCGAGTGCTTCATCGGCCATTTCGGTAACGTGCGGTCCCCCCATCACGACTTTTACTCCCGTGGCGCGCACCGCGTCGGCCATGCGATACGCCTTAGCAATCATTCTGGTCATCGCGCCGATACCGACCAGCCCGATATTTTGTTCACGAACGTAGCGTGCGATGCTTTCTTCATCCATAGGCTGCGCGTTGCCGTCAATCAACGCCACTTCGTGGCCAGGAGGAGTGAGTGCCTGCAGCAGAAACATCCAAAGATGCGGCATGAAATTGCGAGTCACACCGTTATCGGGATTATAAAGTAGGATTTTCATAGGACCTCGCAGGCAGAGGCTCGCTGAATCGAACACGCGACCTCGTCCGCTCGCCAGTTGTAACGATTTGCGATGGCTTGACTGCACGAGATGGCGGGCCAATATAAGGAATGATTGCCCTGTCGCCCGCATCACAAACGCGGCCTGATCATATGCCAGGATTAGGAACAACGGGCAATTTATCTTTGGTTTACATGCGTGTCATGCACTTGAGGCGTATCGCTGCGGGTCGATGCAGTCTTCTTGTTCGCGCTTGGCGTTTGGCGGCCGCGCGGGATGGGATTGTGGTGGTTAGCCGACGTCCAAACCTAAATCGGGCAGTCCCGCCACCACGGGCTGGCAGCGGGACCGTCTTGCTTAGCAACGATTATTCGGCGGGGCCTTTGGCTGCTCGGGCACCGACGCCGGAGACGGCGGTCTCTTCGCTCTTGATGCGCATGCCGTAGAACGATTTGTAGACGTAGTAGAAGGAGCAGAGGAAGAAGATGGCGGCGAGCGCGTGCGTCAACACGGGATTCTTGGACGCCATCTGGACAGCCAGTTCGACGGCGAGCAAGCCGAACAGCGTGGTGAACTTAATCACCGGATTCAGGGCTACCGATGATGTGTCCTTGAAGGGGTCGCCGACGGTATCGCCAATGACGGTGGCAGCGTGCAGGTCGGTGCCTTTCTGCTTCAGCTCGACTTCGACGATTTTCTTGGCATTGTCCCAGGCGGCTCCTGCGTTGGCCATGAAGATCGCCTGGTACAAGCCGAAGATGGCGATCGAAATCAGGTAGCCAATGAAGAAGAAGGGTTCGGTAAACGCGAAGGCAAGCGTGGCAAAAAAGACGGCGATGAAGATGTTGAGCATGCCGCGCTGGGCGTAGGTGGTGCAAATCGCAACCACTTTCTTGCTGTCGGCGATGGATGCCTTCTCGACGCCATCGAGTTTGATGTGCGCTTTAATGAACTCAACTGCGCGGTAGGCGCCCGTGGTGACCGCCTGCGTCGACGCGCCGGTGAACCAGTAGATCATCGCGCCGCCGGTAATCAAACCGAGGAAGAAAGGAGCGTGGAGCAGCGAAAGTTTGTCGACGTTTGTGGTGATGCCGTTTGTGAGGGCCATGATGATGGAGAAAATCATGGTGGTTGCGCCCACGACAGCGGTGCCGATCAGAACGGGCTTGGCGGTGGCCTTGAACGTGTTGCCCGCGCCGTCGTTTTGTTCGAGCAGATCTTTGGCGCGGCCGAAGCGAACGTCCATGTTGTAATCGCGCTTGAGTTCCTGCTCGATGCCGGGAATTTGCTCGATCAGCGAGAGTTCATAGATCGATTGCGCGTTGTCGGTGACGGGACCATAGGAATCAACCGCGATGGTGACAGGTCCCATGCCCAGGAAGCCGAATGCGACCAAACCGAACGCGAAGACGGGGGCGGCGATCATCACGTTCCCGAGGCCGTAGTTGCTGACCAGATAGCCGACGGTCATCAGGATGACCATCGTCAGGCCAAGGTAGTAGCCCGAGAAGTTGCCGGCTACGAAGCCCGAGAGAATGCCGAGCGATGCGCCGCCTTCCTGGGCCGAGTTGGTGACTTCGCGAACGTGACGCGATTCGGTGGACGTGAAGACCTTGACGAGTTCCGGAATCACGGCGCCTGCCAGCGTGCCGCAGGAAATGATCGTCGCGAGCTTCCACCATTGCGAAGGATCGCCGCCAAGATCCGGGATGATGTAGTAGGAGATGAGATACGTCAGAGCGATGGAGACGACCGACGTGATCCAGACGAGCGAGGTGAGCGGCGCCTCGAAATTCATCGTTTCCGCGGCGGCGTACTTCGCCTTCGCGATCCACTGGTTGATGAAATAGGCGGCAACAGCCGAAACGAGCATGGCCACGCGCATAACGAAGATCCAGACGAGGAGTTCCACCTGGACCGCCTGACTACGCACGCCGAGCAGAATGAACGCGATCAGCGCCACGCCCGTTACACCGTAGGTTTCAAACCCGTCGGCGCTGGGGCCAACGGAATCGCCGGCGTTGTCGCCGGTGCAATCCGCGATGACGCCGGGGTTGCGCGCGTCGTCTTCCTTGATACGGAAGACGATTTTCATCAGGTCGGAGCCGATGTCGGCGATCTTGGTGAAGATGCCTCCGGCGATTCGGAGCGCCGCGGCTCCAAGCGATTCGCCGATCGCGAAGCCGATGAAGCACGGTCCGGCGTAATCGCCCGGAATATACAGCAGGATGCACAGCATGATGAACAGCTCCACGCTGATGAGCAGCATCCCGATGCTCATGCCCGCTTCGAGCGGAATCGAATGCAGCGGATAAGGCTTACCGCGGAGGCTGGCGAACGC
>JBOGNK010000197.1:0-47743 GCA_050747085.1 Candidatus Acidiferrales bacterium | reverse complement strand
CACAAGGATAGCCTTACGCATTTCCTGCTCTCCTTATCGACTGTTTTCCTTTTTGATTGAAGAACGTCGCAATCGCTAGCGCGACAGTTGTGAGTGTATGTTTACTGCGACTTACAGATGACTGTGTGAGAATATAATCGAAGCGATGCCGAAATCTGACAGCCAGCTATTAACAACTAGACGGACCGACGTGAAATGGGAGTCGGGTATTCCGTTTATTTTCAGACCGCCGACGCGGGAGTAGAATTATCTTGTGACAGCGAGGATCCCGACCGTTGAACTCAAGGGCCGCAAGTGGAAGGTTTGGATCGTTGACGAGACCGATGTAACGATCACTGTTCGCGTTCGGCCACTGCGAACGATGGAGGCGGCTGAATTTACGTTTCCATTCCGGGCCGAATTCAACGACTTTGATAACCTTGCAAGGGAAGCGGTAGATCGGTACCTGGGCAACATATCTCCGCCACGAGCGCGCGCGGCTCATTCTTCATAGGAGATCGGCTGCCCAGGAAATTATGATGGTGCTGGTGGAGGGAATCGAACCCACACGGCCTTGCGGCCACCGGATTTTGAGTCCGGCGCGTCTGCCAGTTCCGCCACACCAGCTCTAAGATTTCCGCAGGTTAGCACGGGCCAGCACGTACTTCAACAGCGTGCGTTTCCACGTGTCCGGGTCGGTTTGAATTTTGCTGCTTTTTCATGTCAGGGTTTGCATCATCAAACCCTGAAACGCTGAAACCCGCGTCACGATCGGAAAAATTCAAAAATGATCCCCTACCCGCTTCCAATTGCGTGCGACTTGCTAGGAGGATTCGCGGCTGCGGACAGCGCGCGACGTGAGGGCGCGCGGGTCGACAAAGTGGCGGATCATCTGGCCGGCCGTAATCCCAAACTGATTCCACAGACGCCGCTTCAGGGTGCGATAGTCTTGCGAGCCGCTGAAAACGTCGCGGACTAGGTCGCGAAAAGCGGGCGAGTAGTTAAGGAGCTGAACCATTCGCGTGGTGATCGCCGACCCGAGGAAATTGCCGAGGAAGAGTTTACGCGCGAGGTTGGCGGCAAATTCCAAATCAGCGGAGAAGCACGCACGCAGCCGCTCTGGATAACTCTGAGGTCGGCCTTCCATCAGCGCTTGCGCCAGCAAGTCACCCGATCGCAGCGCGTAATACAAGCCCTCGCCCGTAACCGGGTCGACGCAAGCGGCGGCGTCGCCCGCCATGGCCCAGTTTCGGCCCGTGATGCGACGTCGCCGAATCGTTTGCGCCTGCGGGGACGGCAGCACGTGGCTGAAGAACTTCGCACCGTCCATCAGAATGTTTTCCTCGACAACAAAATCATCGAGGTGCCGCTTCAACGTCTGGCTGGATTGCTGCCCCATTTTCGCGCAAATGCCTACAGAAAGATGATCTGCGCGCGGAAACGACCACAGATAGCCCTCGAATTGTTTCAGGAATTTCACCTTGATGATGTCTTCTTCGGTGGGAATGAAATACCCGAGTGTCATTTCAAGGTCAGGAGCGCCTAGGGCGGTTGTTTCAGGAAAAAGTTGGTTTCGCGCGCCTGCGGCCAAAACAACGAAATCCGACCATCTTGTTTCGCCGGACGCAACCAGGCGAGCACGCTCGCCACTTACGTCGACGGAAGTGACGCGGGATCGTACGGTTTCGCAGCCGGCGGCAGTGGCGCGGTCGAGCAGCAGGGAATTCAGCACCTTGCGCGCGTAGATGACGATCGGGTGGCCCATTTCAAAGCGAGCGCGATGGCCGCGGCTCGAGATCAGCTCCGCGATCCGGACGATCTTTTTCGGTTGCGGCGCGTCGAGCAAGAACGGGTAGGCCTCAATCGCCTTATGCGTCAGACCGCCGCCACAGGGCTTTTCCCATGCGAGACGCTCGTCGAAGATGGTTACGCGGAAGCCGGCGCTGGCCAGACGCTCTCCACAGAGTGCCCCGGCGGGGCCGCCGCCGATAATGCTGACGTCGCGAATGTGCGTCTCCGGCATATCTTTCAGATTAAGCGACAAATAAAGCCGCGAACCTCGCGGGAGTATAGCATCGAACGCAAACCATTCCCGTAGAATGCCGCAAAAAGCAACCGATCAGTACCGGCCATCGTACATTGCGTCGGTTTGGCGGCTTGTTATCCGCTCGGGACGTGCACGTGTTGCTGGAACGTCAATCCAGAGCCGGCGACCGCAGCATGGTAGAATTGCAGAATCCAGAGCCGACAGAGCGGGCTGATTAGGCCGGGACAAGCAAGAGTGGGCAGGGTCATCTCACAGCGCGATTTGGTTGTGCACTGTCAGCGGGAGAAAGACAGCGGGAAGAAAATCGTGTTCGTGGCAGGGGTTTTTGACTTGATGCATCCGGGCCACGTGCGGCTGCTCGAGCAAGCCCGCGGTTACGGAGACGTGTTGGTTGCGGCAGTTTTGAACGATTCGAGCGTTCGCGACCCGGCGGTTGCCGAGTCTGTGCAAAAGAGTTCGCGTGCGGCAGCCGTTCAGCGGCCGACTATGGCGGCCAGCGAGCGCGTAGAAATCGTGGCGGCGCTTGCTGCTGTCGATTACGCGGTTGAAGTGAGCATTGATGCTCTGCCTCAGCTACTGGGGGAGATAAAGCCTGATACGGCTGTTGAGAACGGGGAGCCATCGGGTTTCGCTCTGACGGCCGGCGCGGTGAAAAGCGGTGTGAATTTTGTGCGCATTCCGTTCGAGCCGGGTCATTCGACCGTGGGCATCATCGAACGTATTGTGCAGTTGTCTGGGTCTGAATGATTCTTCCGGGGGTATCGGAGTCGCTCTCGCGCGTCGGGCGCCTGAAAGCAATCGAGGAGACACTCGATGCAATTCGTCGCTCGGGTGGTGAAGTGTGCTTGGCCGGGCTTACGGACTCCGCAAAAGCGCTCCTTATTCCTCTCGCCTTCGCTCAACTAGGCCGCCCTCTGATTGTCCTCACCGAATCGAACGAGCGCGCGGAAGAATTATTGCCTGCGCTGCGCTGGTTTTACCGCGCGCTGACTGCCAAACCAGGCGCACGCGTCCTACTGCTGCCCGCATCCGACGTCCTTCCGTACGAGAAACGTTCGCCCCATCCTGAAATTTCCGAAGATCGCGCCGTAGCACTCTGGCGGTTCGCGTCGGACGAGGCCGATATTCTGCTGGTGCCAATTGCCTCGGCGCTGTTCCGGTTGCGCGACCGCGATTTTTATAGTCAGCTGGCGCGCACCATCGAGCGCGACCAGGACATTCCGCTCGAAGATTTCCTCGATTTTCTCGCGAGCGCCGGTTACCAGAAGGAAGTGACGTGCGAAATGCCTGGGCAGTACGCAGCGCGCGGCGGAATTATTGACGTCTTTTCCCCTGAGGCCGCGCAGCCGGTCCGCATTGAACTGCTGGGCGACACGATCGAATCGATTCGCGCGTTCGATCCCAGCACGCAGCGGTCGACGAATCCTGTTCAGCGCATCACGCTAATGCCCCTTACTGAGTTTCCGCAGCGCGCGGAAACGCTTGAGCGCCTGCGCGTGACCGTTTCGTCGGATTCGGAGAGCGTGGCCCTTGATTCTCGGGATGACTCGGCGTCATCCGGTTTTTATCCCGGCTGGGAATTTCGCGCGTTCTTGAACGAGCAGCGAAAAGGGACGGTGTTCGACCTTGTGAACGAGCCGGTGATCGTTCAAGAAGAACCCGCGATGCTTGCCGCAGCGATCGAGAAATATCGGTCGGAACTGGCAGCGGCATTTGAACGGTCTGACGACCCCTTGGCCGAGCCTCCCGAACGGTACGTGTTCGACGAGGAAGAATGGTCACTGGCAATGCAGATGGCGCCGCGATTGAACGTTGATCGCCTCGAACTCGAAAACTCCGGCGCCCGGGAGGGGCCCCCGTCGAGCCAGCCGGGCGACGGCACGCGCGCTTCAATCGCCTCTGAACCATCACCGGTCGAAACATCGCCGCCAGAACCGAGCATACCGCTGAGTCCACGCGATACCGCGTCCTCGCGGGCGCTTCGAACACAGCCAACCACGCGCTATCACGGCAATGTCTCGGCTTTCATGACGGAGGTGCGCGGGCGAGTGACTGCCGGCGAACACGTTTTACTTTCCGCTGCGAGCACCGGTGAACTCGAGCGTTTCGCCGACATTTGCCGTGAATACGAATTGCCTTACCGGCTCGGCGAGCTCGAAGATGACGCAACGGTTACGCGCCTCGCCGAGGAAAGCAGCACCGGCATGGGGGCTGGTGTTTCGTTGGTGAAAGCACCGCTCAGTGAAGGCGTCGCATTTCCGGACGCGAGCGTCGTTCTGTACGGCAATGGCGACCTTTTCGAGACGCTGCCCGCGCAGCAACGTCCACGCGCGCGTGCAAGATCGGCCGCGTTCTTCAGCGATCTGTCGGACTTAAAGGCCGGCGACTACGTTGTCCACATGGATCACGGCATAGGGCAGTTCGACGGACTCCGTCAGGTGGCCGTTGATGGATCGAGCGGCGAATTTATGCTGCTGCGCTATGCGGAAGACGCGAAGTTGTACGTTCCGCTCGCGCGGCTGGACCTCATCCAGAAATATCAATCGCTCGGAGGAGCCAAGCCGACACTGGACCGCATGGGCGCGGGCGTGTGGGAAGCGCGGAAGACGCGCGTCAAGAAATCACTGAACGACATGGCGGACCAGCTTCTCGCGCTCTATGCGGAACGCAAAATGGCGGAGGGCCACGCGTTCCCGGTCGACACGAATTTCCAGCGCGAGTTCGAAGACGCGTTTGAGTTCGAAGAGACCCCCGATCAGCAGCGCGCCATCGACGATGTGAAGCGCGACCTGGAATCAGCCTTGCCTATGGATCGCCTCCTGTGCGGCGACGTCGGCTACGGCAAGACGGAAGTTTCGATGCGGGCGGCGTTCAAGGCGCTGGCCGATTCGAAGCAGGTGGCCGTGCTGGCGCCGACCACCGTTCTAGCCTTTCAGCACTTCGAGACTTTTCGCCGGCGGTTTGCGGCTTTTCCCGTACGCATCGAAATGCTGAGCCGGTTTCGCACCGAGAAGGAACAGAAAAAAACGCTCGCCGAGCTGGAAGCGGGCAAAGTGGACATCGTGATCGGCACGCATCGCATTCTTTCGCGCGACGTGAAATTCCATGACCTTGGTCTATTGGTCGTTGACGAAGAACAGCGGTTCGGCGTCGCGCACAAAGAGCGGCTGAAGGAGATGCGCAAGAACGTCGACGTCCTCACGATGTCGGCCACCCCGATTCCTCGCACGCTGCACATGTCGCTCGTCGGGTTGCGCGACATGAGCGTGATCGAGACGCCGCCGAAAGACCGTCTTGCCATTCAAACGACGGTTGCGCCGTTCACAGAGACGCTGATCCAGCGGGTGATCGAAGAAGAGTTGAATCGCGATGGACAGGTGTTTTTTCTGCACAACCGTGTGGAATCGATCGCTTCGGTGGCAACGATGATCATGCGGCTCGTGCCGAAGGCGCGCGTCGTGGTCGGCCATGGGCAGATGCGCGAAAACGAACTCGAAAAGGTGATGCTGAAGTTCGTGCGCGGCGAAGCGGACATTCTGGTGTCGACGACGATCATCGAGAACGGACTCGATATCCCGCGTGCGAATACGATCGTCATCAACCGGGCCGACCGTATGGGCCTTTCGGAGCTGTATCAGCTTCGCGGGCGCGTCGGCCGCTCGAATCAACGTGCTTACGCTTATCTGCTGGTTCCTCCCGCCGGCAATCTGACGGCGATCGCTCGCCAGCGCCTCGCCGCCCTGAAGGAATTCAGCGATCTTGGCGCCGGCTTCCGCATTGCCGCCCTCGATCTCGAATTGCGCGGGGCGGGCAACCTCCTAGGGCGCGAACAACATGGGCACATCGAAGCCGTCGGGTTCGACATGTACTGCCAGATGCTTGAACGCGCTGTCGCCGAACGTAAAGGAGAAGCTGTGGTTCCGGAGCGGCGGGCGACGCTCAACCTCGGACAGGAAATCCGCATCCCACCTGAGTACATAGAAAGCGAAAACCTTCGTCTGCGCATCTACAAACGCATAGCGGAGGTTAAGTCCGATGCGGAACGCAGCGAGGTTCGCAAAGAACTGGAGGATCGGTTCGGCCCGCCTCCGCCGGCCGTCGAGAATTTGCTCGATTACGCGTTTTTGAGGGGACTGGCGGAAAAGTTGCTCGTTGCGACGGTTGACCGCCGCGGCGACCAGGTGGCCATTAAATTTTACGACGACACTCCACTCGGCCCGGAGCGTGTCGTCAAACTGATTCGCAAACGGCGCGACATGCGACTCGATCCGAGCGGCGTGCTGTGGCTCGATTGGCGGCGCGTTTCCAGCACACCAAAAACTGAGGCGTCTCAGGCGGGCGTTATCACGGCGGTCAGAAACGTGTTGCTACAACTGCAATCGTAGCGATAGAATCCACGGAGTTCCTATGAAATTCGGCAATTTCCCTTCGTTTCATTTCGCTATCGCGGGCGCCTGCCTTCTTTTGTGTGCCACGCAGCTTCCGGCACAGACAAAGCCGCAGACGGTGGAAGAAATCGTTGCTCGCGTGAACAATCAGATCATCACGTTGTCCGACTACCGGCAGGCAGATCGGGACATGCGTCAAGGGGTCGCGCAGGATTGCCAGAGCTGCGCGCCGGACAAGGTCCAGGACGAAGTCAAAGGGCAGGAAAAAGATCTGTTGCGCAATTTGATCGACAATCTTCTTCTCGAAGAACGCGCAAAGGACATGGGCATCAGCGTCGAGACGGATGTGATCAAACAGCTCGACGATGTTCGGCGCCAGAATGGGCTCGACAGCATGGAAGCGTTGCAAAAGGCCGTCGAATCTGGCACAGGCATGAGCTGGGAGGATTACAAGCAACAGATACGCAATCAGCTGCTGCGGCAGAAAGTTATCGAGCAGGAAGTGTCCGGCAAAATGAACATCAGTCCGGATCAGGTGCAGCAGTACTACGCCGCGCACAAAGACGAATTCGTCATGCCGGAACAGGTGGTGCTTTCCGAGATTTTCCTAGGGACGCAGGGCCGCACGCCGGAAGAGGTCGAAGCGATTCACAAGAAGGCCGAAGATTTGCATGGACGCATCGTGCGGGGAGCGGATTTCACGCAGATTGCGCAGCGGTATTCCGAAGGGCAGACGGCGCACGACGGCGGCAATCTTGGATCGTTCAAGCGCGGGATCCTAGCCCCACAGCTTGACGACGCTGTATTCAAGCTTCAAAAGGGCCAGGTCACCGGCGTCATCCAGACGAAAACGGGTTTTGAGATTTTGAGAGTGGACCAGCGCTATCAGTCCGGCCAGCAGCCGCTCGCCAAAGTCGAAACTCAGATCGAGAACAAGCTCTACATGCAGCAAATGGAGCCGGCATTGCGGCAATATCTCGCACAGCTTCGCGAGGAGAGCTACATCACGATCAAGCCGGGTTATGTTGACAGTGCCGCCGTTCCCGGACAGACGGCGATCGAAGAAGTCCCCGCGACTCCCGACGAGGGCACCAAAAAGAAGAAGAAAGTGAAGCTCCCGAAGATCAGCGGCTCATGAAATCTCCCGCCGTGTCTGACTTACGAGACGGGCAAGCCGTCGAAACGCTTTTCCTCGTCTGCGAAAAAGAAGTGCGCACCGCCGCGCGCGGAAACACGACGTGGCTCCAACTGGAGCTGGGCGACCGCACAGGTTCGATCTCAGGGAAGATGTGGGACAACTTCGAGTCGCTTCTTCCTTCGTTCGACGAGGGCGACGTGGTCCGCATTCGTGCACGCGTCAAGCTCTACAACGGCCGGCTCGAACTGAGCGTCGAACAGATCACTCCGGTGCCTGAAACCGGCTACGATCTGAGCGATTTCCTTCCGCACACGAAATACGACGTCGAGACGCTGTACGCGGGACTGCTTTCCGCAGTCGCTTCGGTCAAGAATCAGTGGCTGCGTCAGCTTCTCACGAGCGTAGTTGAAGACCCGGCGATCGTGCCGCGGCTGAAGCGCGCGCCCGCGGCTATGACGATGCATCACGCCTTCATCGGTGGACTGCTCGAACACGTTGTTAGTCTGATTGGCCTGTCAACGGCGATCAGCGCGCATTACCCGGAAATCGATTCCGATCTGCTGCTGACAGGCGTGGTTTTGCACGATATCGGCAAACTCGATGAGCTGCGATACGCGCGCGAAATCGACTACACCACGGAGGGCCGATTGCTCGGCCACATCATGCTGGGCACTGGCATGGTACGCGACAAGATCAAGGCTATTCCGGGTTTTCCCCCTGCGCTGGCAGTGATGATCGAGCATTTGATCTTGAGCCATCATGGGACGCATGAGTTCGGGTCGCCATCGCTGCCGCAAACGCGCGAAGCGGTCGCGTTGCATTATCTCGATGATCTCGATTCCAAGATGGCGGCGATTCGCGCCACGCTCGAGTCGACGTGCGCGCCAGACGGTTGGAGCCAGCGGAATCCGTCGCTCCGCCGCGCGCTGATCCGAGCCGACAAGTACATCGAAGAGCGGAGCGGTGCGCCGAAGCCGGCGCAGACTGCCGTTCGCGTAGTGGCGGGCAACAGCGCGAATGCGGCGAGTTCAGCAAATCAGAGCGGCAACGGCGGCGTTGGCAGGCAGTTGGCGATGGATAGCCTGGCAGACAAATAGGTGCCGCGCTCCGCTTTGGTGCCACCGGCTAACATTCGAGCTGTAAGCTGCATCAAAACGAAATTGTTGTTTGGACTTTAGTCCCCGACGAAATTTGCGGTCTGAGTTCTGAGTGTTTTCCCGCGCCTGCCCATCCAAAGGTGCGATCTTTTGCAGCTGGAAATGTCGAACGCCTTAGACAATTCGTCGAATGGAGCGGCAAAGGCCCGAGGCCGGCGCTCCGTCCTCGATCTCGCGCCCCTCGAGCTCGATTGCATGAACACGCTTTGGCCGCTCGGCGAAGCCACCGTTCGCGATATTCGCGAGGGCCTCGCGCAGCGTCGTCCTCGGGCGTACACAACGATCATGACCATCATGGACCGCCTTGCGCGCAAAGGTGTCGTCGAGCGGCGCAAGTTCGGCCGCGCCTACCTCTATCGCGCCCGCCTCAGCATGCAGGAAGCCCGCTCCCAAGCCCTCGGCCAACTCCTCGACAATTTCTTTGCCGGTTCGAAGCACGAGCTTCTCGCTCAATTACAAGTAATTGGCGCGTCAACGCCGCAAACGTATCCGATCGCAGTGTCGCCCGACGCTGCGCCTCGCGCTCGCGCCGCGTCCGCCACCTCCAAGCTGTCGTCGGACTGATTCCATTTGCTGGGGGTTCTCTGGATCTTCTGGGGAGCCCTGGATCGGTTCTCGCCGCTATTCGCCGCTTGCCACAGTATTTGTGAAGAACGCCTCGACGCGGTCGAGGATTTCAGCCGCCGATTCCGAGTGGTGAACGTCGTACCGCAGCGTTGAACCGTTGCGAATCCCGTGCGTGAACAGGCTGGCGAACTGCTTCATTTTACCAACTGCGTCAGGCATGTCCGCTTCGATCAGTCTGCGGAAATATCCGGAAAGCAGATGATAGCGGTCCATTTCCGTTGGTTCGTCGTAACGCCCGGTGGCGAGATAATCCGCAATCTGCCGGAAAATCCATGGATTGGACGACGCCGCGCGCCCAATCATCACCGCGTCGCATCCCGTTTCTTCCACCATGCGCACCGCGTCCTGTGGCGTTACGATGTCGCCGTTTCCAATCACCGGAATGTGCACCGCTTCCTTCACCGCTCGAATTACTTGCCAGTCCGCGCGGCCTGCGTAGCCTTGCATGCGCGTTCGCGGATGAACGGCGAGCGCCTCGATGCCGATTTGCTCGGCCATGCGCGCCACTTCCACTGCCACGATGTTCTGATCGTCCCATCCCGAACGAATCTTGATCGTCAGCGGAATCGTCACCGCCGCCCGCACCGCGCGCAGCAGCGTTTTGAGCTTCGGCAGATCACGCAATAGGCCCGAGCCGCCGCACTTCACCACTTTTTTCACGGGGCAGCCGAGGTTGATGTCGACCTGGTCGAAGCCGAGGTCTTCAATCAGCGCCGCTGCGGACGCCATCACTTCGGGGTCGGCGCCGAAGATTTGGGCGGCGATGGGATGCTCGTCCTCGTCAAAATAGAGGTAGCGGAGCGTGCGCGCCGTTTTGCGGCTCAAGCCCTCCGAGCTGGTGAACTCGGTCATGATCAGGCCGCACGCGCCGAGCCCGCGGATCACTCGCCGGAACACCGTGTCGGTAACGCCCGCCATAGGTGCCAGCATCGTCGCGGGACGAATCGTGTGCTCGACTTTCGTTACAGTCGTGCTTGCGGCGGAGCGCGGTTGGGCCGCGCCGTCGACACTTCGAATTGTCAGTTCTTGAGGCCACATGGAAATTGCTTCGTTCAAAATGATAGCGCAATGCGCATGCTTTGTGCGCTGAGCGCGCGTCAGCTCGCAATATTTCGGGTCACTTCTTCGGCGCCCTCATGCCGCGACCGCCGTTTAGGTACAGGATCAGCGCCGTCACCTTACCGCGATCATCCTTGACGAACTCAATATCGATGGACTGGAGCGAGAAGAATCTTGTGTTCGACTCGGGATAGATGGGCAGGTCCGGTTCGCCGGTGGGGTGGACCGTGAGCTGGCCGCTTTTCAATATGACGACGATGTCGTCGTTGGGCTGGAGCTGGCAGGTTCCCACATATTGGGCCAGAACCGTGCGATTCAGGTGGACGACGGTGTGCTCGACAGGGCGATAGCCGGGCCAGTTGTACTCGACTGCAATGCTGTGCATGACCTCTTCGGTGATCGGGCCGCCGTTGTCGCCGTTGGTCATGACAACGGCGCCTTCGCCATTTTTCTCAAAGCCAACCAAAACATTCCGGAATCCTGCGTTCGCGCCACCGTGGGAAAAGTACCGGTTCGAGGCTGCTCCCCCAATTCCGAGGCCGAGACCCCAGCTGCCCATGCCGGGTGTGAGCATCTCGTTCGTCATCTCCGCTGAGAGCACGTGGTTCGCCTTGCCGACGAACGACCGTTGGACCTCGATGATGTAGCGGCAAAGGTCCGTCGGGGTGGTCCAGAGTCCGGCCGCCGCCAACTCGGGATACGTGTGCGCTCCGCCCTCGACGGGCTTGCCGTCACCGCCATACGGCGTGGCGGCGAACCGCCGAAAGTCCTTCGGCAGGGGCTGCTCGAACGTGCTGTGGGTCATGCCGATCGGCGTCAGCACAGAATCGTGCAGCAGCCTGGCAAACGGTTCGTGGGTCACGTCGATAGCAGCTTGCTGCAGGATGATGTAACCACCACCGGAATATTTCCACTGCCCTCCAGGCAACGCTTCACTGCGGATAGCGGGCGTATTGGCGGATCTTCCGCCGTTGAGTACCTGCACGAGTGTTGGAACCGGCCGGTTTGAGGCGTAGCCGGGAAAGCCGTGCACGTTTATGCCTGCGGTGTGGGTGAGGAGTTCGCGCAGCGTGACTGGTTTGCCGTCGGTTACCGGTGCTGCGGGAAGCTTCCAGCTTGCCAGATACTTGTTAATGTCGGTGTCGAGTGTCAGCTTGTCTTGCTCGACGAGCTCGAGCGCAGCCATAGTCGCCAAAGGCTTGCTGATCGAGCCGGCCTGAAACATGGTATTGGCGTCGACAGGTGGCCCGCCGATTCTGGCAACACCGAAACCGCGGGCCCATTCGATCTTGCCGTCGTGAACTACGGCGATACTCACGCCGGGAACATGGAGTGCTTTCATTCGGTCGGCGAGATTGTAGGTAGCGTGAGCCTCGCCCCTAATGATTACGCCGTCGATCAGCCCCTTCTCAACGTGCTGAATATGCTGTTCGACCGAAGGAGACACCCTCGGAACATTCTGCGCAACTGCGGATGGGAACGCCGAAAGAACTACGATGGTCAGGATCCATTTCAAAGTGTTCATTTAATGAGGACTCTCCACGCAAACATCCTACAATGTTGAATTCCAAACCGCCCCTTTTTCCCGAAGTTTTTTTTGATGTTCCTTACGTATATGAGGGAGCTCCCCGAAGTTTCCCGCAGACAAGGAACAGTAATGCCGACGCGCATTCACCCGACCAAAGCGTTTCGGGTCTGGCGAGAACTCTTCGGCTTTAACTCGGGAAAAAATCCTAGTGCCGAACGAGCGCAACTGTCGGTGTGTTGTGTGCCAGGTTGAGAGAATCTGCTCAATCCGCGAAGCGCACAGATAGACCCGACCCAATTCCAAGCGCTTCCCCACAAGTAGTCAATTCTGAACCGCTTCGATTCTCGTGCCGCTGCACTAGCACGAGGCTTTGTTATTCGTCGCGGGTGATGAGGAGCTGTTTGTAGGCTTCGCGTTTGGTGAGGCCACGCTCGCGAGCGGCTTGCTTGAGGGCGGCTTTTCGGTCGACGCCGCGCTGCTGGACGATTTCTTCAACACGGCGGGCCAGCGGAACGGCATCGGGTGCAGATTCAGATTCCGTTGTTTGCCCCTGGACTGGCCGGCCGTCGGCTGGGCTAATCAAGAGGGTGATTTCACCTTTTAGCGGCTTGCTGCGGGCTATGGCGGCGAGGTCTTTCAAATGATCGCGCAGAAACTCCTCGTGAATCTTGGTCAGCTCACGAGCGATTGTGGCAGGCCGGTTGCCCAGTATTTCCACCGCATCTTCGAGCGTATCCAGCAAGCGATGCGGCGCTTCGTAAAGGACCAGGGTGGCCGTGTCAGCGGCGAGGTCGCGCAGAGCCTTGCGGCGTTCCGACTGGCGCGCGGGAAGAAAGCCGACGAACCGGAACTGCTCGGCCGGCATGCCGGAAGCGGCGATCGCGGTGATGAGAGCCGAAGCGCCCGGGATTGGTACGACGCGAATGCCATGTCGCAGCGCCAACGCGACAAGATGCTGGCCGGGATCGGAGATTGCAGGTGTGCCGGCGTCGCTGAGCAGCGCGATTTTCGCGCCCTGTTCGAGTTCGATAACGAGTCCAGCGGCGCGTGTAATCTCGTTGTGCTCGTGGTAGCTCACCATACGCGTGTGAATATCGAAATGCGAAAGAAGCTTCAGCGTTTGCCGCGTGTCCTCGCAGGCGATCAAGTCGGCTTCTTTCAAAATGCGCAGCGCCCGAAGCGTAATGTCTTCCAGGTTGCCGATTGGTGTGGCGACGACGTAGAGGCAGCCTGCAGCGGCGGGAGTTTTTGATTTTGCGGCGTTTGGCATGATGTTGTGCTGCCGGGGCGGATGATCGCATCGAAGTCTAGCATATGGCGCGCATGTGGTCGCAGTGAAGGGTGGAGGAGCCCATTTTGGCTTGGCGGCCTGTTGTTTTTTCGCGGCACGCGGACGTGCGATTCGGCGCGTGGTATACTTCCTCTTTTCGGTTCTACTTGCTCCCACGGGGAGGCGTCTAAAGTGCCGTTGTACGAATACAAGTGTGTGAAGTGCGGGCATCGTTTCGAGAAGATCGAGCACATGTCGGCATCCGAGATCAAGAAGTGTCCGAAGTGCGGAGCACGAGCCGAGCGGCAGCTTGCTTCCCCCGCCATTCAGTTCAAAGGATCGGGCTGGTATGTGACCGACTATGCGGGAAAGGGAACATCTTCCGCGTCGAAGGAAAGTTCGAGCGATGGCGGCGCGAAGTCGGGAGAGAAGAGCGGCGACAAAAGCTCGGGCGAATCGAAGTCCACCACAGAGAAATCGTCCCCCAAGAAGAAAAACTAATCTGCGATTCCCCTGCGATTAAATCCACCGGCCTGGAAAGCATCTGCGCTGACGGATTCGCTGCAGTTCGTCCTGGCCGTATCGCTCCAACACTGCAAAGTGGGAGCGGAAGTTGGTGTGCGTCATCAGCTACGATCGCCTATAAACACTGGGAATGCTGCGTGCGTCGAGGGCCTCCGCTTCACCGTGAACCACCCGCGGCCGTTCGAGCTGAGCTGACAAAGTTTGCGACAAGCGGAGCAATATCGTCGGCGGCCGTATCAAGCGCGAAGTGGCCCGCTTCGAGGATGTGGATTTCGGCATTCGGCACATCCGCGCGGTAGCGTTCCGGCTCGCCAAGACCGAAGGACAGATCGTACTTACCCCAGATCACCAAGAGGCGCGGTTGCTTTTCCCGCATCCACGCCTGCCATTTCGGATATGCCTCAACGTTCCTGCGGTAATCGTAAAAGAGGTCGCTCTGAATTTGCGCCTGGCCGGGTGCGTTGAGGAAATAGAATTCATTTGTCCAGAGGTCAGGGTCGTAACGTTCGACGTTGGGATCGTTGCCGACGTGGCGCGTGCGCGTTGTTTGCAGTGAAAGCAGATTCGTGCGCAATGCAGCTTCGTTCGCGCTGCGGTCGGCCCAAAACGCGCGGCGCGTTTTCCAATTCACGCCGAGTCCTTCATTATGCGCCACCGCGTCCTGCACGATGAGAGCTTCCGGCCGCTCCGGATGTGCGAGGGCCATGCGAAAACCTACAGGGCCGGCGTAGTCCTGCATGTATAGCGTGTAATGTTCCAGTCCAAGTTGTTCCGTGAAATCGGTCAGGATCTCCGCAATGTGGTCGAACGTGTATGCGAACGCTTTCGGGTCTGGCCAGTCGCTGTGCCCGTAGCCGGGATAATCGGGTGCCACAAGATGATATCAGTCGGAAAGGCGAGCGAAGAGAGGTTCGAACATCCGCGAGGAAGAGGGAAGTCCGTGGAGCAGAAGAATGGTTGGCGCGTTCTTCGGACCGGCCTCGCGATAGAAAATGGAGAGACCATCGATCGCAACGGTGCGATAAAGAGTTGAGTATCCCATCGAACTTTCCTTTCGAGAATCTGTCTCTTGGTGGTTCCACCGTGTGAACAGAGACAACTATCGCAGAAAATCGAGACGCATAGGTGATTTCACTACGAGCTTGGCCACGGTGGCCGTCGATTCAGCGAGTCGGAATGAAATGCGTAGTGCTAACGAGCGGCGACGGTCTGGCCTACGCGCGCCACGCGATTCGCAACCCGCCGCTTGCGCGCGAAGTGCACGCGCCAGATCGAACCGGCGATGATCAGCGCGCAACAGCTCTCAATGAATACCTTACCTCCATCGAGATAATCCACCGCGCCGCCGGTGAGGTTTGGATCGGTCAAAATGCCGTGGATAAAGAGGCCAGCGGCCGCAATGTAGGTTAGGTAATGGAATAGTTTCCACAGATGCCGGCCGATCTCGATGCGATAGATCGAAGTAACCACGATTACCCCCAGCAGATACAGTGCAATTGCGCCGACTGTGTTCCACAGCGGCTGCAGGGGCGACCACACGGGAAAAGCGATGTCGAGGACGCGGAAATGGGGTTTGGCATTCAGTAGCAGCGGAAAAGGATGCAGCACGGTAAAGCCCAGCGTGCCATAGCCCGTCCAACGGTGAAGACGGAAAATATCAAATCGGCGGTGCGGCCAATAGCGAACCGGGCTGTAACGGCCGAAGATCAACAACCCGATCAGAATGTTCGCGGTGGCGAGGCCGACAGCAGTCAGGCCAATGTACGCAGACAGGTCGAGCACAGTCACGCGAAGAAGAACTCCTGAGATTTATTCCCCGCGGCTGTGCGGGAGGCTATTGTACAAGACGTTTGGAAGCGCAGCGGGGTTTCGAGAGATGCGTCCGCGTTCGTTGCGCATCTTCTTGAGCCAAGGGGAATTCCGCTTCATTCCATCCATAACTTCGGCGACGCGAGCGGAGATGCCGCGGTCGCTTGGCTAGTGGGTCAGTTTGAATTTTGACTGCTTGTGTCACGATCAAGAAAATTCAAAGTGACCCACTACGGCTCTGACGCAGGCAAAGGCAAGACCCACCGTTCGCAAAAGGCGCGAACGATGGGGCTACCTGCGGCAGGCAGGCACCCACGGAGTGGAATCGTTGGCCTCAGTTGGAGGGGGAACTGAGGCTTACGGGATGGGCATCAAACCGACGATGGGGCACCCGCGATCAATGCTTGAGACGATTTGCTGCGGTAAATGCTGCCCGTGCGCGAATCAAAAGCTCGGTGTTCGTTTCCAATGCGCGCTGCAAAAGTTGCGCTTGCTGCGCCACCACATCCCAATCGCCTTTTTCGGCTGCTTCGGTCATCCCGGGCAGCTCCAGATGCGCGTACGTATATCGCGAGGCGTAGAGCATATGCTGGAACCAGGGACGCCCCGGAATGCCGTCCGGGTTGCACCAGTTACGCTCCACTTGCATTAGTGCTCGATTCAGAGTTTCGGGGGCGGGCGCGCTCGCATTGCCCGAGGCGAGTGCTGCAGAAGTGGTCTGGTTCAGGCTCGTCGCCGCCGCTTCAAAAGCAGCGAAGCGCTTCTCGATGGGCGCCAAGTCCACGTGAGCCTGCAAATTGCTGCGCGCATCGAGTTCGTGGACGTAGGAGCGGATCTGCCTGGCGTAGAAGGCAAAATCGTAGGGCAGGATGTCACTATTAGCCAAGCGCAGTGCCAGCGTGCCGCAGAGTTCCGTCATCAACTTCTGATTGCGGTAGCCGGGATCGCCGAAATGATTGGTCCAGTAGAAATCGTCGTAGGCGGAATGATACACGCCATACGACCCGTCGAATTCCAACAGGACGGCCGGAATGCCGAGATGATTTAGGAAGACTGTATGGTCCGAGCCACTGCCGATTTGCGTGTCTACGAGTTCGTCGTCCGACACCGCGGATCGCTTGAGTTCCTGTGCCATCGAAGCATGCCATTCATCGTAGAGCGTGCCGCCCGACGGAGCGGGAACTGCGCGGCTGACTTCCACGAGCAGCGGCGCAAGCGAAGGGACGGCGCTGCCGTGAAAATTCGGGCCCGAAGCCGAATAATCCACATTCAGGTACGCGACAGCGTTCTTTCTTAGCTCACTCGCATGCTGTTCACCCCATTCGGTGGAGCCTGTGAGCGCGTACTCCTCGCCATCCCAATCGGCGAATACCAGAGTGCGCTTCGGCCGCATGCCATTCTTGAGCAGGTTGCCTAAATCGCGCGTTAGTTCGAGCATGGATGCGGTGCCGCTTGATGGGTCGACGCCGCCGAAGACCCACGCGTCGCGATGATTGCCGAGAATAATCCATTCATCCGGATGCTCCGAGCCGGTGATCCGACCCACAACGTCGTAATACGGTTTGATGCTGTTGTCCATTTCGACGTGAACGTGCACGCGGGCCTGGCCGCCCAGGCGATAGCGCAAGGGCAGCGCACCTTGCCAGAATTTTGGCGCGACGGCTCCGCCGAGACTTTTCAAAATTGGTTCGGCGTCGCTCCAGGAGAGCGGCACGCCGACAATGTGCGGCATCGAACGCGAATCGTTCGCAGAGATGTGCTTCGCGCCGGGTATCGATGCCCATCCTGGAGTCGTTGGGTCACCGGGTTCGAGGAAGTCATACGTGATTGCGCCACGTTGAATGTTGCTCGCCGGCCCCCACGGGCCGTTGGGAAACACTTTGCCCTTTGCGTAGCCGTCCTGGGCGGGATCGGAGTAAATCAAGATTGCAGCCGCGCCGAGTTTTTGCGCGGTATACGCTTTGAAGCCGCGATAACTGTAACCGCGCTGGCCGTACGGACCGGAATATCGGACGAGGACGATTTTGCCGCGCACGTCAATGCCGTGAGTCCGCAAGTATGCGTAGTCCTCGGGATTGCCGAAGTTTGCGTAAACGACGGGCGCGGTGACATCTCCCGATGAGGAGTAACCGAAATATGCGCCGGAGATTTGCGGATTTTTCGTATCGGGATCCTGTGGATAGGGATCTTCGCGCAGACGGGCTCGATAGGCGACGGGGCTGACAAGTTCTACCGAAACGTTGCGAGGCTTGGAATCGAGGACGTCGTATTCCTGAACGGTTACGTCTTCGATGCCTTGCTGCTTCCATTGTTTGGCGACCCATTGGGCGAGTTCATCATTGCGTTTTGACCCTGCAGTGTGCGGCTCGGCGGTAAGATAGCGATGAAACGCGCGAATCTGCGTCGGCGAGGCGAGGGCGTAGATTTGTTTTTCGTAGGTTCGTTCGCGTGCGGAAGATTGGCTTGTGAAACCGGAGAACTGCCCTGGCAGCGTTTCACCAAATACCGGGCCCATTGCCAGACACATCGCGGCGATCGAGATGGCGGCGATCGGGAGCAGCCAAGTCAGATTGCGGGCATTTCTTTGGATGCGATTCATCGTTTTCGCTCTCGTGTAGGGTGTGAACGCGCGGAAGCAGTGTATCTGAACATCTGAAACGCCGTGCAACGGAGATGGCCCGGGACCGATGGAAAGGAGACTCGACCGGAGTCACAGCCGATCGTCTAGGGCGCCATGGCTTGAAGAGCCAACACGCGAGAATTTCTCATTTGGCGGCTAGCGCCATCAAAGTGCCGTTGGTGTGGCCGATGAAATGGTGCCGTTGTGGACAACGGCAGAGGACAAAAAGGCCCCTTCCTTCAGGCGTGCCATGATTCCGGCCACGTGTTCGTCGTAAAAAGTGGACGTTGTGTCACGATCAAGAAAATTCAAACGGACCCACTAAAGCTCTGACGCCGTGAATCCGACTTTCGGGGAGTGATCTTTGTCAGCGAGTGATTTGGCAATTTATCACTCATCGCGCGGGTGTCAAGGTTCAGAGATCAGCGAACAGAAATCTGGAACCGCGAAAATTTCAATTGACATTCGTTCGACTATCCACAACCATATGGTGGTGGATCGATTGGGCATAACATTCGCGGCTTTGGCTGATCCCACTCGGCGGGCGATGATCGAACGACTGTCGCATGGTCCTGCCTCTGTGCGTGGCTTGACGGAACCGTTTGCCCTCTCGCAGCAGATGATTTCAAAACATATTGCCTACCTGGTGCGGGCGCGGATTGTGATCAAGACCAAGCGTGGACGGGAGAGTATTTGCACGCTCCGGCCGAAGGCGATAAAGACGGTCCGCGACTGGGCGATTAGCTATCGCCAATTCTGGGAGGAGAGGTTCGACAAGCTGGATGTGGTGGTGAATCAAATGAAAAAGGCGGAGGCGAGAGATGACAAAAAACCCGGTGAATGAGACGGAGCGGATGACTGTGACCAGAGTTTTTGATGCCCCACGCGAGTTAGTTTGGAAGGCGTGGACAGACCCGAAGTACGTGATGCAGTGGTGGGGGCCGAAGGGCTTTACTGCGCCCGTTTGCAAGATGGATTTTCGCGTGGGAGGAAAATTTCTCTGCTGCATGAAGGCACCGGATGGGCAGGAGTTCTGGAATGCGATTGAATACCACGAAATTGTTCCGCACGAGAAGATCGTTTCCCTGATGTACTTTTCGGACTCGAATGGAAACAAGATTGATCCTGCGCAGCTAGGAATAGAACATGAGGCCATAGAGGGTGCGTACGACGTGACCATCTTTGAGGACCTAGGAAACGGCCGGACGAAACTCACCTTCATTGGAAATGAACCCATGGAGAGCGCGAAAAATAGCGGTCAATTAGAGGGCTGGAACCAGATACTCGATAAACTTGGTGCAGTTGTTGCGGGGCTGGCACGGGCGAAATAAGAACCTGAAGGCTCGACGATCTGTGTGAGCTATTGAAAAAAAATTGAGGCAGGGTATCTCGGAGCTCGCGGCTTAGCAGCGGCGCATTGATGTGGGTTGAACTTTTGCTGCCACTCACCCTTAACTGGTTCGGAATGAATGGCGGGGACGACGGGACTCGAACCCGCGACCTCTGCCGTGACAGGGCAGCGTTCTAACCAACTGAACTACGTCCCCTTACGAAACCTGCGAGCGTCAGACAAAACGAAGCCGCGCTGAAGACCGCGGCGCTACGTTAAATCTGAAACCTCCGAGCATGTCACCGATCGCCGCCATGACGATCCGCTCGCAGCTCGCCCCACGGATAAGCGCCGTGCAGGAAGCAAGCGAACAAAGTATATCTGCTCACCGCGCCGACCGCAAACGGCTAGTCCATTTTCGCGACTGCAGTGCGTCTTCCGAATTTCGAGTTTCGTCTGTAGAATACACCCATGCCGACAACGCATCACATCGAAGACTTGCAATCTCGCTACGCCGAGCTCAAGAAGCGCATCGAGCTTGTGCGGAGCTATCTTTGACGAACCTTCGGCCCGCATTGAACTCATCGCGCTCGAAAAAAAAATAAACGCTCCCGACTTTTGGCAGGATCAGGCCAAGGCACAGTCCATCATGCAGCAGCGCAAGCAGCTTGAAGACCGCGTTAGTGCGGTAGCTTCTCTCGCATCGAAAACAAGTGACATAGACACTTATTTCCAGATGGCGGAAGAAGAGACCAATGATGCGCAGCGCGAAACTTTGCTCGCCGACATCGCAAAAGAACTCGAGTCCGCCGATGCGTACCTTTCCAGCCTCGAAACGAAAACGCTGCTGTCCGGCGAAAGCGATCGCCTGAACGCCATTCTGACGATTAAGCCCGGCGCCGGCGGCACTGAATCGCAGGATTGGGCTGAAATGCTGCTCCGCATGTATTTGCGCTGGGCGGAAAATAAAGGTTTTCGAGCGAACGTCCTTGAATCAACGCCGGGTGAAGAAGCGGGCATCAAGTCCGCCACCGTGCAGATCGAAGGTGAAAACGCCTACGGCATGCTTTCGGGCGAAAACGGCGTGCACCGCCTGGTGCGCATTTCGCCGTTCGACCAGGCCGCACGCCGGCACACTTCGTTCGCATCCGTGTTCGCGGTGCCGGAGATCGACGATCAAATCGAAGTAGTCGTGAAGCCCGACGACCTTCGCATCGACACGTATCGCGCCGGTGGCCACGGCGGGCAGAATGTCAATAAGGTGGAGACGGCGGTCCGCATCACTCATTTCCCGACGGGAATCGTGGTGCAATGCCAGAACGAGCGCAGCCAGCACAAGAATCGGGAGCTCGCGATGAAAATCCTCAAGTCGCAGCTCTACGAGGCCGAGCTCGAAAAGCGCCGCGAGGAAGCGCGCAAGCTCGACGCGTCGAAGCCTGAGATCAGTTTCGGCAGCCAGATTCGCTCGTACGTTCTGCAGCCGTATCAGATGATCAAGGATCTGCGGACTCGCGTCGAGCGCGGCGACGTGCAGAAGGTGCTCGACGGCGATCTCGACGAGTTCATCCGCGCGTGGCTCCTGTACCGTCGCGACCTCGAGTCGCCCGGCGCGAACGGCTCCTTGCCCCGGAGATAGGGCTGCAAATAGGCCGGCTTCCAAATTTCCGTGAACTTCCGAGCTGTGTTCCCTCTCAAGTCTGAACTATCGACTATCGATTCGGGTTTAATCTGGCATGCGCCGTTAAACTGGGCCCGTCCAAAATCAACTTGAACCGTTTTTGCCGACTTATGGTATTTTGGTAAGAAGCAGCGGGATTGTCTGAACTCCCTGCGGGGTAGATTTGAAGGACGTGTTTTCCCTCCACCGATTTCAGCCGATTCGTAAGCAGCGATCATTTCTATGCGGAGGTGCGCGCGCATAGGCGTGCGCTCCGATCCAACCGGAGAAAAACAGGTGAAGAATCTCTTTGTAGGGAATATGAATTTTCAGATGACCGAAACCGATTTGCGCGGCCTCTTCGAGCCGTTTGGACAGGTCACTCGCGTCCACATCGCGATGGACCGCGAGACGGGGCGTGCCCGCGGATTCGGATTCGTCGAAATGCCGAATGACGACGAAGCGGCCAAGGCTATTGCAGGCCTCGACGGCAAGGAAGTCAGCGGACGCAATTTGAAGGTGAACGAGGCACGACCGCGCGAAGGCGGCGGTTCACGAAGCCCGCGAGGCGGATTCGGTGGCAACCGTGAGGGCCGCGGTCCGGGTGGCGGCGGAGGCCGCAGGGGTGGCGGAGGTCGCGGGTATTCCCAGGAAGACTATCGCGACTCCGCGCGTCAGCCACGCGAGCCCCGCTGGTAGCCAACGCCTGGTTTGCAATCTTTGCAGTTGCGCCGACAGTCCCGAAATTGCCCCTGTTTCGCCGGGCGCAAGCGGGCTGCGCATGCCCCAAACGACCGATAAGGTTTCCAGTCGACAATTCTGCCGTCCAGATGTGGTTCGAATGCTGGAATCCCGCGCCGGCGAGCTGCAGTTCAGGCACGCCTACACGCATTTCAGGCTGCGTTTAAGCCCTTTCGCCGCATTCGGTTGACGCACTCTTGAGCCGTATGTTACCGTCGAATTTCCCTGAACGTGTCCCGTTCGGAAACGTAAGTTCTGATCGCATTTCACTCTGTGGAGGACGCTTTTGACGCACGCGGATGATCGTTTTCTGTTTACTTCTGAATCTGTCACCGAAGGCCATCCCGATAAGATAGCCGACCAAATTTCTGATGCCGTTCTCGACGCCGTCCTGAAGGACGATCCGAAGGGTCGCGTCGCTTGCGAGACGCTGGTCACGACCGGCCTCATCGTTGTGGCGGGTGAAATCACGACCTCGACTTACGTCGATTTTTCCGACTTGGCGCGCGACGTTGTCAGAGGCGTTGGCTATACACGTGCCAAGTACGGCTTCGATGCGGAGACGTGCGGAGTAGTGTCAGCGGTTAAGAAGCAATCGCCGGATATTGCGATGGGAGTCGACACAGGCGGGGCAGGTGACCAAGGCTTGATGTTCGGCTTCGCGTGCGACGAGACCCCTGAACTGATGCCGATGCCAATCCAGCTTGCGCATGCCCTAACGCGCCGATTGTCTGAGGCTCGTAAGGCTGGGGTGGTTGACTTCCTCCGCCCGGATGGCAAGTCCCAGGTCACCATCGAATACATTGACGGACAGCCCGCGCGCGTCGACTGCGTGGTGATTTCGACACAGCACAGCGACAAGGTAAAGAACGCCGATCTGCACGAGGCGGTGATGAAGGAAGTGATTCTGCCGGTTGTGCCTGAAACGATGCGCGACAAGAAGACCAAATTCCACATTAACCCGACCGGACGTTTCGTTACCGGCGGCCCCATGGGCGATGCGGGCGTCACGGGACGAAAGATTATCGTCGACACGTATGGCGGATACAGCCGTCATGGCGGCGGCGCGCTTTCCGGCAAAGATCCGACGAAAGTTGATCGCTCGGCCTGCTATATGGCGCGATACGTCGCGAAGAATATTGTTGCGGCCGGGCTGGCGAAGAAAGTCGAAGTGCAGCTCGCATATGCGATTGGCGTTGCTGAGCCCGTCTCCGTGATGGTCGACACGTTCGGCACCGGCACCATTCCTAATTCGCAGATAACGGAACTCGTGCGCGCGCTGTTCAAGCTGACGCCGAAGGGGATTATTGAAGCGCTCGATCTCCGGCGTCCGATTTACCTGCCCACGGCGGCCTACGGTCACTTCGGCCGCAGCGGACCCGGCTTCACGTGGGAACGCACGGATAAGGCAGACCAGTTGCGGACCGAAGCCGGAACGCGCGGCGTAGCCGCTGTATCGCGCAGCTAAAGCAGGTTTGAGCACCCACAATTTCTACGAGGGCGTCGCCTTGGCTTCTGAAGGCTTGCCGCCCTCTTTTGGCCAGCGAAAATAAGAGGAGAGTTTTGTGGAAACCGCAGAAACCACCAAGCTGAACGGAGACGTGAAAGATATCGGGCTTGCCGATAAAGGCAAACGCCGCATCGAATGGGCCAACCAGCACATGCCCGTGCTGCAGTCGATCCGCAAGCGATTCATCAAGGAGCAGCCGCTGAAAGGCCTGCGCGTGTCCGCGTGCCTGCACGTGACGAGCGAAACCGCGAACCTCGCCATCACGCTGCGCGACGGCGGCGCCGACGTGGTGCTCTGCGCTTCGAATCCGCTCTCAACGCAGGACGACGTGGCCGCATGTCTGGTAAAGGATTACGGGATTCCCACTTTTGCCATCAAAGGCGAGGATAACCCGACATATTACGCGCACATCATCGCCGCTCTCGATCATCAGCCACAGATTACGATGGATGATGGTGCGGACCTTGTGACGCAGTTGCTCACCAAGCGCACCGATCTCCTGAAAAACGTGATCGGCGGCACCGAGGAGACCACCACTGGCGTCATTCGCCTCCGGGCGATGGCCAAGGACGGCACGCTGAAGTTCCCGATCATCGCCGTTAATGACGCGATGACGAAGCATTTCTTCGACAATCGCTATGGCACGGGCCAATCGACACTCGATGGCGTGATTCGCGCGACGAACTTGTTGCTCGCGGGATTGAAAGTGGTCGTCGCAGGTTATGGATGGTGCGGCCGCGGTGTGGCCATGCGTGCGAAGGGACACGGAGCGGACGTGATCGTCACCGAGGTCAATCCAACGAAAGCGATCGAGGCTGTGATGGACGGCTTCCGCGTGATGCCGATGAACGAAGCTGCGAAAATAGGCGACGTCTTCATCACCGTGACAGGCAACAAGAACGTGATCGCGCACGAACATTTCACGCGCATGAAGGATGGCGCGGTGGTTAGCAACTCAGGCCACTTCAACGTGGAAATCGATATTCCGGCCCTCGAAAAGCTCTCCAGCGGCAAGAAGGAAGTCCGGCCGTTCGTCGAGGAATTCGCTATCAAGGACGGTCGTCACATCTACCTGCTTGGTGATGGACGCCTGATCAACCTCGCCGCGGCCGAAGGCCATCCGGCAGCCGTTATGGATATGAGCTTTGCCAACCAGGCGCTCTCGGCCGAGTATATGGTGAAGCACGCAAAGGAACTGAAGCCCCAGGTGTACGCGGTTCCCGAGCACCTGGATCAGCAGATTGCGAAGCTGAAGCTCGAATCGATGGGCTTCCAGATCGACAAACTCACCCCCGAACAGGAGGAGTACCTCGCGTCCTGGGACGAAGGCACGTAGTCGGCCTGCATCGAAGAACAGATACGCACCGATGGCAGAAGGGAATCAGGCTGACGCGACTGCGTCTTCAATCGTGGCGCGCAGACGGTCGGGGAAGTCAGTCATAATGCCGTCAACTCCTGCCGCCATCATTTCGCGCATTTGATCTACCGAATTCACAGTCCATGCAATCACGTGAAGGTCCGCGCGGTGCGCTTCGGTAACGAATGCAGGCGTGATGATCGATGCAGCGGCGCAAATCTGGCGCGCTCCGGATTGCGAAGCTGCGCCGACGAAGTCTCCCGCTTCCTTTTCGATCAGCAGCCCCGTCATTAGTGACGGATCCAGTGCCTGGACTGCGCGCACCGTTGCGGGGTCAAACGAGATCATGACCGTTCGGGCGGCGCTTTCGGCATTTCGCAGAGCCGCCACCAGCGCGTGATGCATTCCCCAGGCGGCGTCATATTTCAGCTCCAGGTAGAAGACCACATCATATTTCCGTGAAAACTCCAGAATTCCCTCGAGCGTAGGGACGCGTTCGTCCATGAATTCGCGGTCGAACCATTTTCCGGCGTCGAGTTGTCTCAATTCTGCCAGCGTAAAGTCGTGGACCCGGCCTTTTCCGTTGGTTGTGCGTTCGAGGGTAGCGTCGTGAATCGCCACGAACCGTGCGTCGCGCGTCAGGTGCAGATCGGTTTCAATGAAGGGCGCTCCAAGCTGCACGGCGCGTTCAAACGCCGCTAGCGTGTTCTCCGGGGCATGTCCGGAAGCGCCTCGATGAGCGACAACCCAGGGTCTCATAGCTGTTAGTATGCTAGCAGAACAAGCGTGACGATTTCCGGCGGGTTCGATGAGGTGTACTAGAACTGCATCCTCCGCCAGAGCGCCTCTCTGGGAGGTCGAAAAAGCGATAATTCGTTTCGTCCCATAAAGTGCAAATTCTTGCGCATTGTTGGCACGTTCTTGCCCCCATTCATCCAGCGTAAGAATGGCGAAGGCGCGCTCGACGGTCTGCTTGGGATCGCCACATGCAACGGCCATCCGCATGTATATTGGAATCAATCAGATAGATCGGCCCTGTTGGTTGCTCTCCTTAAGGGACTTTCCTGGCGACGCGATTGCGATAGTACTAGGGTTCCGGTTGCGTTTGTAGGTGACCGCGTCGATCACTTGATCGATTGCGGCGACTGGATTTGAACCGCGGAGGGGTTACCGGCGCCGAGTTTCTGAGCGCAGTACTAGCCCTTACACGGGCCCGCTTGGGAGGGCACGTGGCCCTGTTCGTTTTACTGATCGTTGGGGTGGTGGTCGCGCAGACGTGGATTGATTGGCGCGAAGCGCATAAGGAGACTTTAGTCCCCGAATGGGCCAAGGGCGCTGCGCTGGCGAGCGTGCTTGCCGTTTCGCTTGCGCTTGCCACGTCGTATGCGTCTGCCTGGATCGACGGGACGGTACATTTCGCCAGCGATAGCGGGTCGCGGGCCTTGTGGCCGGAAGCCGGATTTTTGCTTTGCACGCTCGCCCTGGGCGTAGCTGCGGTGCGCAACAAGGGCTTCCGCTGGATGTTTGTCGCGGCCGGGATCCTGGTCGGGGCAGTCTGGGTCGGATTCACCCTCTCGCTTTAATATCGGTAGGCCTGTGCCGTTAGGCCGCTTTGGAGTGCTGCAGCTTGCCACTGCTTTCTCGCCTTTGTCTGACGCGGAAGTCGCTCATATCCAAGGGTCCAATTAACGGCTGCCAGCGTCCGTTTCATTTCCAGTTGCTGCCGTCCATCTGAACCCCATTCGCCGGTAAATTCCCGCCGTTCACCGAAAAGCGCGCGACGACATGCGCGCCCGGCCATATTCTCCCGCCATGCAACGCACCACACTCTGGGCTGGAGAGAAAATCATGATGGTGAATGCGGGTCGCAGCGCTTTGGACAGCTCGTTCTCGACAAAAGCAACCGTGCTTGCAGCGGGGCTTCTGATTCTGCTGGGGACTGTGCTTCAATTGGGCGTTCTCGGCTACGATCATGTGCGTCCGGCCAACCTGTGGTTCGTCTCGGTGTTTGCCGAGGGTGTGTGGAACATGCTCGCCGCACACGTTAACGGCCCGGCACTGGAACAGGTATTACGATTCTGGCCGCTGACGATAGTGAGCGCTGGCTTGGGAATCTTGATGCTCGGCTGGGAGAGGCTGTGATCGCAACTGCAAAGCTGTTCGGCGCTTCGCACCCGGCGCCCTCCGGTTCTCTATTCCGGGCGTGGCATTGTGCGCCACCGGCAAGAATTGAAAGAATGCGCGGCCCTTGGGAAGGGAACTATGGTCTACGTTAATCGCTCCCGGACCGGCCTCTTCGTTGGCCTTTTTATTGTGGTGTTCGGCCTGGTGCTTCTCCTGGACCAGGAGGGGATCGTTTCAGCGCACTATGTGTACCGCTACTTCTGGCCCGCGATCTTCATCTTTTTCGGACTCGAATTCCTAGTTTCGTGCAGGTTCCGTGGAGGGCGGGGCCTGATTGGCGCTTTGATGTTAGCCTTTGGGCTGCTGCTGCTTGTCGGCGCGCTGGGCTATCTCAGTGTGGGATTCCAGACCCTCTGGCCCGTGGCGCTGATCCTGTGGGGCGTTTGGATCGTGATGCGATCCTTCGGCGGCGATCGCGATCTAACAAACCGAATCAGAAACGCAGTTCACGATAGGATCAACCAACATGTTGCTGACAAGGTCGACGACGCTGCTAACCAAGCAGTGGGAAATCCGCCTGGGACGGATTGGCGTCAGGCGCGTCGGCAGTGGCGTGAGCAGCGATGGCAACAGCGCCAGGATTTCGCCGAGAGCGTGAAGAGCGCCGTCCAGGATACCTGGACCGGTTTCACCGGCCGCGAGTCTGCCGATCCCGAATTCGACTACATGGCGATCTTCGGCGGAATCAAACAGAGAGTCACCGTAAAGAATTTCCGCGGTGGACGCCTGACCGCGCTTTTTGGCGGGTTTGAGGTTGATCTCACGCGCGCGGATATCGAGGGGCCAGTCGCTGTGATCGATGCGAGCGCTCTGTTCGGCGGCGGCGAAATCCGCGTCCCTCCGGGCTGGATCATCGAGATTCAGGGCCTCGCGATCCTGGGCGGCTACACGGACGAGACGCATCAGGAAATCGCCGACCATGCCACAGCAAAGCGGTTGATCGTGAAGGGAATCGCTGCTCTCGGCGGCGTGGTCATCAAGAACTGATTCCGATCCATGCACCCGATTCTCAGCCAGCTTCGAAGACTCGCGCTTTATCTGCTGGCGTGGGTGCCTTTGGCCGCGCTCCTTGCGTACCTGATGCATGTGACGGGAGCGATGAGCGCCGTCGATGCGGTGACGCTCGCATTTCCGCTTTGCCTGATTTACGCGTTCATCTGCCTTTCCGCTTACTACTCCTGCCGCTCGACGCCGATCGATCGTTCCACCATTTCACGGCTCGTCTCGACCCACGGAACGGGCGCGGTGGTCGCCAGCGTCATATGGATCATCTTGGCGAAGTTTCTTGCGTATTCGCTCTCGCGCATCAACGCGCTGGCTGGCATCGACGCGAATTTTGGACGGCAGATCCCGGTGCTTCTAGGTACCGGAGTTCTGTTCTATCTGCTTTCCGTGAATTTATATTACGTGCTGATGGCAGTCGAGGCCTCGCGCGAAGCGGAAGCCCGCGCGCTGCAAGCGAGTATTCTGGCGCGTGACGCGGAACTGCGAGCGCTGAAAGCGCAGGTGAATCCACATTTCCTGTTTAACAGCCTGAATTCGATCAGCGCGCTCACCAGCTCGAACCCGGCCGAGGCGCGTGAAATGTGCATCTTGCTCGGAGATTTTCTGCGTAAGACGCTCGGATTGGGGGAAAAGACCGCGATCCCGCTCGAGGAAGAGCTCGCGCTGGTGCATTCGTTCCTGGCCGTCGAAAAAGTGCGATTTGGCGCGCGCATTCGCATGGATGAGAACATCGACCAGGCCGCGATGATCGTTCCGGTTCCGCCGCTTTTGCTTCAGCCGCTCGTCGAGAATGCCGTTGTGCACGGCATCGCGCACCTGGTCGAAGGAGGCTGGATTCGGCTCGATGTGCACGCCGCAGATGCCCAGTTGTCATTAGTCGTCGAAAATCTTTTTGATCCGGATGCTCCACCGCGCCGGCGAGGCGGCGTAGGCCTTGCAAACGTCCGCCAGCGATTAACTGCTCGGTACGGCGCACAAGCAAGCTTTGAAGCGAAGACTGACGGCGACCGTTTTCGCGTGGCCATCACCATGCCTATGGAAAAATCAGTCGAGAAAGAGGTATCCGCGCCGTGAACTCGGAACGCAAGATTCGTACCGTGGTCGTCGACGACGAGGAGTTGGCGCGTCAGGTGCTCTGCGAATATATGGCCGGCGAGTCCGATATTGAGGTGGTGGCGCGATGCTCGAACGGATTCGAGGCGGTGAAAGCCATTGCGGAGCAAAAACCGGACCTCGTTTTTCTCGATATACAGATGCCGAAGCTCGACGGCTTCGAAGTGCTGGAACTGGTCGGCCCGGGAACAGAAGTAATCTTCGTCACCGCATACGATAACTACGCGATTCGCGCTTTCGAAGTGCACGCCGTGGATTACTTGCTCAAGCCGGTTGGCGCTGGACGATTCCAAGCGGCGCTCGAACGCGCCCGCGAGCGTCTGAGCGGGAAAGCTCCGCATCAGCCCGTTCCCGCAGCAGAGCTGGCAGCCGCTGCGCGTCCGCCATCACAATTTCTCGAACGCATTCCCGTGCGCGACGGCACGCGCGTGTTCATCATCCCAATAACGAAGCTGGATTACGCCGAAGCCCAGGACGACTATGTCGCACTCGTTTCTGCCGGGAAGAAACATTTGAAGCAGCAGACGATTTCGAGCCTCGAGAACGGGCTCGATCCGTCGCGGTTCATGCGCATACACCGGTCGTACATTGTTAATCTCGACCGCGTTGCGCGCCTCGAGCCGTATGGCAAAGATAGCCACGTTGCCGTTCTGACGGATGGCGCCCAACTGCCCGTCAGCAAGAACGGGTTTGCCCGCCTGCGAGCTTTTCTCGACCGGTGAGTTCGAAGCCCGGCGTTTGGGCTGGTATGGGCACCGAAGAACCCACCGTCCGCAAAGACGGCGAACGATGGGCCACCCACTCGGGTGGAGTCATGCTTTCGATTCATGATTCTGATCGAGGCTTACGGTTATGGCTGCGCCAAACCCCTGGGCACCCGGCCGCTGAGTTCCACCCGGGCACTCGCTTCGGGCTGCGACAGGCTGCACGCTGAAGTCGGTTCGCGAAACGCTTTTTGCCATTTCCATGGCGAAACACAGGCGAAAAAGAGAAGCGCGAAGGACTTAAGGTGCTTTAGTCCGTCGCGCGAAAAAACGGCCTCAGCCTAGCGGATTTGGGAGCGCAAAGGCGTGGGATGCCAGCGGCGGGCCGCTCAGGGCATGCCGACAATGTTTTCGAGAAGGATCGCGAGGGGCGAAGTAAGCGCATGCCAATCGAGGCGCCAAAATGGACCCGCCGGGGACGAAAGCAGCAATAGGGTCGCACCAAAGTCAAAAAACCCGTATGTTATAATTCGTTTCGTCAGACAGAAGTGATGGTTCCATTCCGCCTGCCGCTATGGCGGGTGCTCCAACGGAGCGTCCAATGAGTTTTCAGAAGACTGAAAAAATCTGGCACAACGGCAAGTTGATCAACTGGGACGACGCGAAAATTCACGTCGCCGCGCACGTTGTGAGCTATGGATCGGCGGTATTTGAAGGTATCCGTTGCTACAGCACGGAGCAGGGACCCGCGATTTTCCGCAACCGCGAGCACATGCAACGGTTCCTGAATTCCGCGCGGATCTACCGCATGGAAGTGCCGTATTCGGTGGACGATCTCTGCGAGGCCAACCTGGAACTCATCCGCGTCAACAAAGTGCCGTATTGCTATATCCGGCCGATCATCCTGCGCGGGTTCGGCGGAGGCGGGGTCGACCCAGCCGGCACACCGGTGGAAACGTACATAGCGTGCTGGCAGTGGGGGAAGTACCTGGGCGAAGAGGGGCTCAAGAACGGAATCGACGTTTGCGTCAGTTCATGGAACCGCCCCGCGCCTAACACGCTGCCTCAAATGGCCAAAGCCGCGGCAAACTACATGAATTCGCAACTCATTCGGATGGAAGCGGCGGCGAATGGCTACGTGGAGGGAATTGCTCTCGACACGAACGGCTATGTGAGCGAAGGCTCGGGCGAAAATATTTTCGTGGTGGTTGACGGCGCGCTGGTGACGCCTCCATACGCCAACTCCGCTCTGCCGGGAATTACGCGCAACGCGGTGATGACACTTTGCGCCGACCTCGGGATTCCCGTGAGCGAGCAGATGATCCCGCGCGAGATGCTGTACATCGCGAACGAAGTTTTCTTCTGCGGTACCGCGGCCGAAATTACGCCGATCCGTTCTGTCGACCGCATCAAAATCGGCAACGGTGCGCGCGGCTCCATCACCAAGCGCATACAGGACGAATTCTTTGCCCTGACGAGCGGTTCTAAGCCCGACCGCCACGGCTGGCTGTCGCACGTGAACGCGCCGACCGGCGCCGCCGTTCGGTAGCCCGGCAGCCAGCAACTGCTGAGGGCCGAAGAACCGGCATGACCATCGTTTCTGACCAACGGCTGATCCCACGCTCAGGAACCGAGCGTGGAGCACCCTCAAAACATACTCGCGAGTAAAGTAGCGCGACGTAGCATTCGCTGGTGCTTCGTGGAATGCGTGTCATGTGGAAGGCGTGGCCCACCCGGCCAGCGTTCGCGCCGAATACCCACCGTTCACAAACACCGTGACAGGCGCAGACCCACGGTTCGGAAAAAAACCGAACCGCGGGGCACCCTCCGGTTGGATTTGACGGTTATCTTGAAGGGTCAGAGGGTAGACTTGCGGTCGTGCTTCTCGGCAAAGTCAAGCCGAAGACCCTGGGGCACCCGGCTTGCGGCAATGCGTATCGCGAAAAAAAGAATGTGGCCCACCCGCCCGGCTGCCGAGTCTACTCGGAGCAAGGAGCCGACAACGTCATCTAATCAGACAGGCTGGGGACAGCTGCCTGTGAAAATGCAAATCTCAATCAAGACTAGCCTGGTGATTCTTCTGAGTGTTGGGCTGCTACGCGCCGCGAGTTCCACTGCTGTCAGGCCTGGAGATGGGGATGCGCTGACGGCCGTGACTCACGCGCTATGCCATCGACAGATAGTCATGCTGGGAGAGAGTGCCACGCATGGGGATGGTCATACAGAGGCATTCAAGGTTGCACTGGTCGAGCGGCTTGTCAACGAATGCGGGTTTGACAGTGTGATCTTCGAAGCGAGTCATTACGAATTCATCGACATCGCCAGACGGTTTCGCACAGGTCAGGCCGTTTCCGTTGACCAGGTCTCTTCTGCGGTCGGGGGGCTGTGGAAGTTTGATCGGGAGTTTCAACCGCTCGTTCCATTTCTCCTGGCAAAGGCGGAGGCCGGGCAGATCTCGCTCGGAGGCATGGACGATCAGTTGGGCGAATTAGGGCAAAATTATGCCAATGTAAAGATGGTCACCGAATTGACGGGCTTTCTGCCTCAGCAACAGAGGCAGGGTTGTAGCCTCGCGCTGCATCACCGTATCTACAGCGACTACACCGACGCTGCTCCCTATTCCAAATCGGATCGCTCCCAGATCACGGCCTGCCTTTCTGATATTCAACTCGCTCTCGCGTCGGACAGAAAGACTGATCCCGTTGGCAGAGAGGAGCAGCAAGAGATGGTCTCTGCCATTCAGCGTTGCATCAGCCGAGACTTCGACTCGGACGCAGAACAGATTGTGGGGCGAGACAAGTCGATGTTCCAAAACTTCGAGTGGCTGCGACGGCAGTATCCTCGGCGCAAGATCATCGTCTGGGCAGCGACGGTTCACATCGCTAAGCGGGGCGACCCCGCATGGGCTGACCACACGGGGCGGAACTTTGGTTTGTATGTGCATCACGAGTACGGCACACGCGCCTTCTCCCTCGGGTTTTCGGCCCTTAACGGTTCGTACAGGCAAGGCCGCGACGTTCACGAACTGCCTGCAGCACCTCGGAATTCGCTGGAGCCGCGGGCCCTGCAAGGGAGTGGATCGGACGCGGTTTATGTCGGGCCAGCGGAGCTTGCGAAGATGGGGACAGTGCCGGGAGCCATTTACTGGCATTCTTACCAGACACTCCCGTGGGCCAACTTACTGGATGGCGTAGTAGTCTTCAGAGAGGAGTATCCGCCAAAGTGACGGGTGAGCGTTTTGAGCGGCGCATTTCCGCTCGCAGCTGAAACGAGCGTTCACCATCAGTTCGGCTTCTCGTGACCGGTTACATCTCGAACACAATGTCCGACAGTCCTGATCGCGATGCGCAAAAAATTCCTATGTGCTTGCAAGGATTTCGTGTCATTGGATTTTAAGAGTCCAACTCCCCGTGAATTCATCGGCCCGTTCGGGAACGCGTGCGATTGGCGGCTTTCGAGCACGACAGTTTGTTTTTGGCTTGACGAGTAGATGGCGGTTGCGAATGGTTCGGTTCCCGAGCGTGGGATTAGCCGTTCGTCGGCCCGACTGCAAGCAAACGCAAAGGTGCCGCGTGAAGAGCAGGCGGCCGCTACGAGACCGCACAGGCGAGAGCGCCTGTGTCGCACGAGAATCGAGGCGGTCGCGAACGACTGATGATCAGGAAAATTCGAACTGGCTGCGTCAGGCTAACTCCGCTAAAATTCCCGCCTTGCGCGCAACAGCGTGACTCGAAGCAGGAGCGACCTCGACCTTGTACGGATTCTTCCAGAAGATAGCCGCTGAATTCTTCGGCACATTCGCAATTGTTTTTATTGGAGCGGGCTCGATTTGCGCCGACCGTTATTTGCAGACGCAGGGGCACGCGACGTTCGGCCTCGTCGGTGTTGCTCTAGCGTATGGATTCGGCGTCGCGGCAATGGTCAGCGCGCTGGCGCACATTTCCGGGGCCCACTTGAATCCCGCGGTTACGGTGGGGATGTGGGTGAACCGGCGTCTCGATACTCTGTACAGTTTTTTCTACATTGTGGCGCAGCTCGTGGGGTCGCTGGCAGCGGCCTATTTACTCGTCGCAGCGCTGCCTGAGTCCGCATGGGTCACCGACGGCCTGGGCACGCCCGATCTCGGTCCCGACATGACGCGATGGCGAGGAATGGTGATCGCCGGCGTGCTGGCAGCTGTGATCGTTTTCGTTTATTTCGCCACGATCGTTGATGAAAGCGGAGCGTTCCGCAAATTTGGCGGCTTCGCCATGGGCTTGGCCGTTACAGCGGATGTCCTGTTGGGCACAGCGTTTGTGGGCGCTTCGGCGGCGAATCCGGCGCGTACTTTCGGGACGGCTCTCGCGTCGCGTCACTGGCACAATCACGGAGTGTTCTGGATTGGGCCGCTCTTTGGCGGGATTATCGCGGCTGTCGTCTATGAAAGGTTCTTCCTCGGCGATCAGCCGCCTTCGGATTCGCAAGCCGCGACCTAGCGCAGGGGCTAAAGCCCACGCTTAAGCTGGTGGCCTACGGTATGACTGAAGTCATACCCTGACACGAAAACCGTACCGATCGGCACGCGGTAGGGCGCGCTCGCCTGACTGAAGTCCGGGGCTTCCACGTACGACCCCAAGTCAGGACGCGTTACCGCGGGGCAGGCTCGTGCGCGAGAACAGCGAGATTTGCCCGGCCGAAGCGGCAAGAACTGCCATGTGTGCGCGCCCGGAAGCCGTGCCGCTCTGAAGGGCGGCGCTACATTAGATCAAAACCGTCGGACCGCCGCCGTACCGTTGCGCGTCTAGAAATCGCGTCGCCCGACGTTGTTGCTGGCTCCTCATGCGCATGCTAGCGTCGTAACGTCGTCCTGCTGTGGGCACCGGCTGCTCGCCCCAGGCGGAGCTGCCTGCCGAGGGCATTGAACCGTCTGCCGGAGGCCCTGTTTCCCGGAGAATATCGTTCTATGGCCGTTGCAATTGATGACTTGCTGCGCCGTGCTGTTGAAAACCGGTCGTCGGACTTGCACCTCAAAGTCGGCAACCATCCTTACCTCCGCGTCGACGGCGTGCTGAACCCAATCGGGGACGTGCCTCGCATCACGCCGGAAGAAATGCTGTCGATGGCTTTCAGCATGATGACCAACCGGCAGAAGCAGAAATTCAAAGAGACTGCCGAGCTGGATATGGCGTACGGAGTGGCCGGCCTGGGACGTTTCCGCGTGAACGTCTTCCAGCAGCGCGGCAACGTCGGCATGGTTCTTCGCGTTATTCCGACGAAGATTCGCACGATCGAGGAACTGGAGCTGCCGCCCATCATCGCGCAGGTTTGCGAGGAGCAGCGCGGGTTGATCCTGTGCACGGGGACGACCGGTTCCGGTAAGTCGACGACGCTGGCCGCGATGATCGACCGCATCAATTCGCTGCGTCCCGAACACATCATTACGATCGAGGATCCGATCGAATATCTGCACCGCGACAAGAAAGGTTTCCTGAATCAGCGCGAGATCGAAGTCGACACGGCGTCGTTCTCAACGGCGCTGCGCGCCGCGCTCCGCCAGGACCCGGACGTGATTCTGGTTGGCGAAATGCGCGACCTGGAAACGATTTCGACTGCGCTGCTTGCCGCCGAAACGGGCCACCTGGTTCTTTCGACGTTGCACACGCTGGACGCGACGGAAACGATTCAGCGTATTATCGCCGTCTTCCCGCCGCCCGAGCAGAAGCAGATTCGCCTGCAGCTTTCGTCAACGCTGAAGGCCGTCATCAGCCAGCGCCTGGTACGGCGCGCCGATGGCGTGGGCCGCGTGCCCGCCGTCGAAGTGATGGTAGCGACAGGCTACATTCGCGACTGCATCATCAATCCCGATAAAACGCGCATGATTCGCGACGCCATCGCGGCCGGCACCAGCCAGTACGGAATGCAGACGTTCGATCAGTCGCTCTTCGATCTCTACTCGAAGAACCTGATTACGCTGGAAGAAGCGCTCACGCGTGCGTCGAATCCGGACGATTTTCGCCTGCGCGTTCAGGGCATCCGTTCCTCCGCGGACGCAGCGCGCGAAGAAATGGAACGCGCGATGAACGAATTCGAGCGGCTAGGCTCGCGACGCTAACGTCGAACGCTGGACGACTCAAAGACAGACTTGCCGCAGAGTCACAGAGACGCAGAGAAACACGTAATGGAAACCGCATAGACCACGCGTTCGCAGTTCCTTGCATCCATGTGTCCTTGCTTCTCCAGCTTCTTGCTTCTATCCTTCCCGCGTGCGTACTTCTCCCCGCAAAGTTTCCGATCAGGAATTGTATGCCGCTGCGCTGCGTGCTCTGATGCGCCGCGCGCATTCCATTTATGAAATGAAGGAGTATCTGGCGAGGCGCGCGGAGGACAAAGACTCGATCCCCGAAGTAATCGCGCGCCTGCGTGAGCAGAACTATCTCGATGACGCGAAATTCGCGCTCGACTACGCGCGCCAGCACGCACAGTCGCGCGGCCAGGGACGCTACCGCATTGCACGCGAGCTTCGCGGCCGCGGTGTTCCCGATGAGCACATCGATGCCGCGCTCGACGCCGTCTTTGCCGACACGGATGAAGCTGCCCTCGTGCGCAAACGTCTCACTCGTCACTTGAAAGGCGGGCACGGTGCGCTAGACCGGCGAAAAATCGCGTCGCTGTATCGGAGCCTTCTGCGTGCCGGCTTTTCCACGGACATGATTCGCGCTGAGTTAGGGAAAATCACTCGCGGCGACCTCCCAGAATCAACGGCTCCCGAAGAATCGGATTGAGGAGGTGTTTGATGGTGGGCCTGGATGACTTCTTTAGCGCAATCGCGCTGGGCACGACGCTGGTTCAGCAGGTGATGAAGCTGAAGAAGCGCATCAACGGATTGCGTTCTACGGCAGTGGTTGAAGATGTGCGCCCGGATGCCGTTGACGCGCTGGACCGGAGAGTGGACGCCCTCGAACGCCTTACGCGACGGCAGGCTGTCGTTATGAAAGATTTGGAGATTGGATTAGAGGACGCTTCAGCTGTCACCGAATCGCTGGCTCGGCGGGTGCGCACGATTTTCTGGATCGCTGTCCCCGGAGGAATCGCGGCCTTGTCCGCACTCGCGATATCGATAGCAGGGCTTGTGTTGCGGCGTTAGCCGGGGAGACCGCTCACGAGCCGCTCACGAGCCGTGGGCTTCGTCGGGCAGCTTCGACCGGATCAGCGACTCAACCTTGGTCCACACATTCGGATCGCAGTCGATTTCCATGTGGGTTTTCATGAAAAGCCGATCCTGCCAAGGATAGTGGGCGCACGAAATCGGATGCTGTTTGTAATCGAAACGGAAATTACCGACGATGTCGGTTACGCCAGGGTCGGCCGCGCGAATTGCTGAAGCACCGCGAATGATTCCGTCGGGCTGATAAAAATTTGCAGCTTCTCCGACGTTCGAAGGGATCACCACATCGTTCTCGCCGGGTTTGCGCACGCTGTCCACCTGCACCGTGAGCAGCACGGGGATTCCTCGACGCTGCAGCTGGCGCGCAAGCTGCACGGTTTCCGATCCGCCCCAGCTGTGCCCATAAATAATGACGCGTGCATTCTCTTTTTCAGCGGAGGAAAGCGCCCCGTTGTGGTCTCCGTCGAGCAGGCGCAGCACTTCGCGGCGTGCGCGGTCTTCATGGTGATTCTCGAAAACGCGGACGGCGACGCCGGAGGGGTACGCGTGCCGCAGTCGCTTGGCCAATCGGACGGTGCCGAACACGGGATCGTTTGCGCGCACAAAACCGCCGACAAAACCGATCACGATAGCAGGCTGGCGATCGGCGACACTGTGCGAGTCGTCTCGTTTCGCACCACCTGCGAATGATTCCGACGCGGAAAACAGCAGGACAAACACACTGGCCAAACAGACCGTTCGCAGAAGATTCACTGGGCGCACCATAACAGACGATTTCAGCGCGGCGGGCCTAGCTGGAACGAGGTTAGAACCTGCCTGAGGGCAAGCAAGCGAGCCGAACGCCGGCCAGAGGATACTCTACTTCGGCGCCGGCGGCGCAACTCAATTTTTTCTAAGCGGGTTTTTCGAGGCGCTGTTCGCCGACGCTTGGAGAGAGTCGCTTTTGTCGCCGCCAGCTGCCATGCGCACAGCCCAGGCGACGCGTGCGGAGCGCGTTTGCTGCAGCCGTGCCCAGTCCGTTTTCAGCTCGTCCATGGTCTCGCGGCTGTGCTTGGGGCTTTTCAGCGCGCTTCGAACTCGCGCGAGCATGAAATCGTTTGCCAGCGACGCGTCCGACGACGGTGCCAGCAAGTTGCTGGCGCTCAATCCGAGCCGGATCTTCGCGTCGGGACCGGGAAGGCTCATCCACAGGCTGCCGTCGGGGTCGACGATCGGCTCGCCGTTCTCGTCGATGTACTTGAAGAAACGCTTCACGTAATCGGCATCGGGAATCGCTTCCTGAGCCGCGGCCTCGTTCAGAACGTCGTGAAACTGACGCTTGTAACTCTTCCACTCTTTCTTCGTCCCGACGATTTGCTTCCGCGCGCGGGCTTGCTTTCCGGCGAGTTGATGCGCGAGCGAATTGTCCTGCTCGCGCCGCGCCGCTTGCATTCGATAGGAAAGTTCGGTCACCTGCGGCGTCGGATATTTCTCCCACTCGTGCTCGGGGTTGAAGCGCCCGGTCAGAATGTACGACGCGAAGGCCACCGGCAGCTCGTGGTAGGCGAAGATTGCCATCGGAATCAGCAGCTTTTTCGAGTGATACAACTGTTCCGTTCCTTCGCGACACTCGCTGCTGCGACGGTACGTTCCGGGGACCTGAGCGAGGTGCAGAATATGAAACTTCATGCTCGGATGCCGGGCGGCGTAATGGCTGAACGATCTCGCGATTGCCTTGGGACTCGTCATGCCGAAGTCATTGATGTAGTCGGGCTTCGTCGATCCGGGGAAGTAGGTGTCCATGATGCGGCGCGTGAACGTCGCACAATTGCGCGTCACACCGTTGAAGTGATTCACATTGGGCTCGGAGTTGAGTTTGTCGATCAACTGCTGATCCTGTTCCGGCGTTGTCTTGACGATGAAGATGTACACGCTGCGGGAAATTGTTGCCGCCACCATTTCGCGCCACTCTGACTTCCCGCTGTTGAGGCAGGTATGTGTGGTGCAGTAGTCGGCGAGATATTTCTCGCGGTAGCGTTCTTCGAGCGCGCGCTTTACCTTGGGTGACCCGAACAGCGGGCGGTTGCGCGAATCTTCGACGCCGTACAGGTACATGCTGAGCGTAACGGCGTTCCACTGATACGGTTTATCTTCGCCAAGCGTCGTGTAGTTGCTGATCACCGAGCCTTCTTCGCCCGGCCGGCACAGCCGCAGCTTAACCGGCGTTTCCGGGCACGCTCGCGAAATGTAGACGGCGCTGTGCCCTGAACCGGTCACCCACGCGATGCTGGTGTCGAGAGATTCGTTCAGCACGATTCCTACGTCGCCATACGCCCGCGCAGCGCCCGCGAACGCAAAAACGAGAGCGAATAAGGTCAGCGCCGTCGCACACTTCGCCGCCAATCCGCAAAGCCGCGCGCCGGTCTGTGTTACTGGCATAGCGTCTGCCGTTCCTTCAAGTCTCATCTGGCGGTCTGGCAACATCACGAAGCACACGTTTTCCAATCTTCAGATACAAGAAGCTTAGCGGGTACAGCGCAGTTTTACTCTCGGGACGACTACCCTGAATGATCTGCTGTGAGCCTGTACGAAGGTCTAGGTGGGCCGGGCGACCTTCGCATACATATCGCGGGCACAGACATCGCCCATACGGGCTTGTCCACATCCATAAGATTCATCGCGGCGAGAAGGCGTTGTATTACTTCGACGCGAGTAGGGTGGCGCACGTCGCGTGCGTGATCTTAGTCCTAGTCTTGGTCGGAATCTCCGTGAAATGAAAACCGCCAGGACGACGTGAGCGCAGCCGTCTGTAGGAGTGCTCGACGCTCGGTCCGGCTGTCATTCGGTCTTTGTTCTGGAAAAAACGTGATACGTCACTGCGTCCCACGCGTTATGTATGCCGATGAACAACAGGGCGAGCACGGCCGCGGCCATCACTAGAAGTGAATCGCCCGCATTCAAGACAGCAACGAATGCGGCTGCGACCATAGTTGTATATGTGACTAACGGAAGCAGGAAATGAAAGAGCCAGTCCTCGAAGACGGGCGAGTATGCCGTCTGTACTCGCATGCGGCGGGCCACTATGATCTCGTACACGATCCCGACCACACCGAGCACGCCCCATATAGCCGCTACCTGACCGATGCGGTGCCAAGGCGCGCTTTGGATTGCTGCAACAAGAAGCACGACACAAAAGTGAACGATTGTCGGCGTGGCGAAAGCATCGCCTGCCAGTGCCTGACCGGGCACGATCGGTGTGTTCGCAATCAACGTGATGACGACAAACTGCAAGCCGATCAGAGCGCCGGCGGACGACCCGACGATCACGTAAAAATTCTCCCATCCCGCGAGCGGCGTCATCATCTAGATGATCTCCATGAAGCTAACCCTGCCATTGTCCGCCACGGGAATGGTGTCACAGATCATATGCGCGCGATATGACTGTGCGCTAAGGTATGCGTCGCGAGGGAATTTGCGGTAATATTCCGCGCTTTCAATTTTGCATTCCCTCGAGGGACCCATGCGTCGCATTGCGATGACTCTCTCTGCGCCGGTTATTCTGTTGATATTCGCGTTGATCGCTGTGGCGGCCAATGCGCCGCGAAAAGCCGCGAGCGCCGCGAGCAAGACTCGCGTCACGGCAAAATACGGCAACGCCGATTCGATCAATCAGGAAGAACTGAAGATTTACGATTACTTCCTCGCTTCGGACCAGCTCGAGGGCCGAAACCTTCCGTCGCGCGGCTACGACACCGCGGCGCTGTATGTGGCAAGTCATTTGGCCGAGTGGGGGCTCAAGCCAGGTGGTAGCACAACGGGCACGAACGGCCCTCTTCAACCGTATTTCATGCCCTTCGTGCTGACAACGCGTTCCGTTGCGGAGAAACAGAGCACGGCGTCTTTCACTGGTCCGTCGCCGTTCGCGCGGTTTGGCGTTTCGAGCGCGGCGCAAACCTCGACTTTCGACTACGGCAAAGATTGGATGGTCGCTCCCGTGGGAGGGTTCCGCGGCTTGCCGCCCGCCGAATCGTTTGACGCCTCCGGGCAACTGGTGTTCGCCGGTAACGGCTACGCGATCAACAAGACGAACGTGAATCCGTACGAAGGCGTGGACGTGCGCGGCAAAATCATTGTCGTTGCCGGATTGCCTGCAGAGGTTGCGGCGCGTCAAGCCATCCGCGGCCCGTCGCCAGATCCGCTCGGCAAAGAGTGTACGGATTATCTGACTCCCGAAGAATATGCCGCAAAAAACGGAGCGGTCGCCGTCGTCCGGATCGCGGATTTCCGGCAGCTCAACGCAATGGCCGAGTACGCCAGGCACATCGCGCCGCTGAATGGCCCTACGTATCAGGTGGAGAAATTCCAGGAACAGCCGGCGTGTCCGGCCGTTCCATCGCTGATTGCCGGCGTGCAAATGACCGACAATATTTTTGCCGGTGAGAAGCTCACGCCTGAACGCGCGTTCTCCGCGGCCGCTGCAAACACAGCCGAAAAATCCTTCGAGTTCGACACCAAAAAGCATCTCGACGTCCACGTAGCGATCAAGAGCGGCGAGAACCACGCCGAGAATGTGGTCGGAATCCTGGAAGGCTCCGATCCAGTCCTGAAGAACGAATACGTGGTCATCAGCGCGCACCTGGACCATATCGGTTTGAGCGCGCCACTCCCTGACGGTCACGACGTTAACAATGGCGCGGACGACGACGGCTCCGGCTCAACGGGACTTCTCGCGATCGCTCATGCTTACGCGCAAGGCGCTGGGCGAGGCATTCGTCCGAAGCGAACGATCATCTTCCTTTGGAATGCAGGCGAGGAAAAAGGGCTCTGGGGCTCGCGCTACTTCAGTCAATTTCCGCCTATCGATCTCACCAAGGTGGTTGCCGATCTAAACATGGACATGATCGGTCGCACGAAAACGCCGAAATCCGTGGATCCCAACCCAACGCACTATCTGGTCAAGCCTGGAGAAGTTCTGCTCGTCGGTCCTGATATCAGCAGCGACGATCTTGAAAGGACGATCGAAGGCGTGAACGACAATTATCAAAAGCTCGTTCTGAACCACTTCTATGATGTGACCGCGCCGGACGCAACGCACGACAATCTCGGTCCGAAACCAAGAGGGCAGCGCATCTTCTACCGCAGCGACCACTACAATTTCGCGAAGGTGGGCATTCCTATTGCGTTCTTCTCCGACGGTCTTCATGTGGATTACCACCGGCCAACAGACACGCCGGAGAAGATTGATTTTCACGAAATAGAGCAGGTTTCGAAGACAGTTGCCGCGGTCGCTTGGGTGTTGGGCAATCAGGCTGGGTGTCCGGGACTGAACGCAAAGCTGCCGGACCAACTCGTAAAAGACATGAAAGCCGCGAAAGAGCAGGGATGGGGAACACTCACTCCCGTGCTGCCGCCGTTGCCCGGCGAGCCTTACTGAAAGCTTCCAAATGGCTGGCTGGCATCTCGACGTCGTCATCGGATACTTGATCACGCTCTGCAAGCGGCTTGCTCGGATGTGGCGGTCACATGCGACGAGCGACTGGCAAAAGGTCAACGCGACACTCTGCGGCGCGAACGTACTAAGCAAAACGTTGCTCCCCCGTTCCCTCGTTGAAATTGTGTATACGTACCGTCTTCAAGGCGGGTTCTATGGGGGTGTCGACGAAAAACCGTTCTTTTTAAGAACCTCAGCACAAGCCTACGCCGCCGAATGGAAGCGGGGCGATGAGCTGATAATTCGAGTGAGTCCTGATTCGCTGGAAAAGTCTGCGCTATGCGATGAGGACCAGGCCGTAGACGTCAATCGAGCCCGCGCATAGTGGGAATGACGCCGCCCATGCCACCGGGCCTGCTCCTTCCTTCCGCTTGACAATTTCACGCGACAAAGATAGTTTCATAAGCAGTTTAGGATAGTCTCATGGCTGAACGGGCACAAATTCTTCCCGGCACTCTCGATCTGTTGATCTTGAAAGCAGTGTCTCTTGGTGCGCTCTATGGATACGGCATTTTGCTGCGCATCGAGCAAATTTCTAAAGGCGCCCTGCTGATCGAACAAGGCGCGCTCTACCCCGCGTTGTTTCGCCTGGTGCGGCAGGGATTGCTGAAGGCGCACTGGGATACTTCGGAGAACAATCGGCGCACGAAGTTCTACGAGTTGACCTCAGCCGGGCGAAAGCGTTTGCGTCAGGAAGAGGACGACTGGAACCGCCTGGTCACGGCGATCGCTTCGGCCCTGAAGGCGCAGCCGGAGGAAACATGAGGAGCCGGCTCCAGTAGCCTGACTTTCGCTGTCCTAAGAAGGACGACGGCAGCCTGTCCCGCAGGCCAGTAGTGTTTCCATGCGAGTCATCCTAAGCTGTCTAGCAACGACAACTCGATGAACAAGCTCCTTCGCCCGCTGGTTTGCACGGAATGCGCCAAGCAGAAAACTGATTGGATTGAAGATTGCCCGCATGCCATCGAGCTTTGGCGGAACGGTTACAGCCGCGCGCTGCAAGAACGCGGGCGTCCGCGGCTCACTTCTGAAGATGTGCGTCGGGCGATCAGTACGTTATCGCCCGAATGGGACAATTTTTATCATTTGGCCGCCGACACCCTGAATCGCATTCTCGACGAAAAAGAGAAAACACAGTAGCTCGTTTAGCATCGAGCGGCGCGTCACCATCCCATTTGACGCATCCGTTCCTGGATCAGGGCGCTGTAGCGATTCATGCGATCGGGGCGGCGCCTCAGCGGTGACGGCAGGATTGCGGCGAGGCGGGCCGACCGGTCGCGGTCGATGTTGCGGGCCGAAGTGCGATAGTAGTAGCGGCATGCCGACTCCGCGCCATAGACGCCAGGGCCCCATTCGACCACGTTGAGGTACAGCTCCAGAATACGCCGTTTGCCGAGCACCAATTCGGCCACCGGTACGAGCGTGGCTTCAGCTCCCTTGCGGAGGAAGGAGCGGTCGGTTCCGAAGAAAAGATTCTTCACTAGTTGCTGAGTGATGGTGGATCCTCCACGAAGACGGCCGCCTTGCATATCGTCTTGAGCAGCGATTTCGATGGCGTGCCAATCGAATCCATGGTGCTGATAAAAGCGCGCGTCCTCGGCGGCGATTACTGCGTGCTGGAAATCGGGCGAGATCCGGCTGAGCGGAACGAAGTCGTACCGTTCGTGATACGGCTTGTGGTGAATCCATGCCTGTAAGTGACGCTCCATATGGACGGCGGTGGTTGGCGGGTCGATCCATCGCGCTGCCACAAGGGTCAGCGCAGCGAGCGACCAAAGGAGCGCGACTCCGAGAAGAAGCCATCGAACGACAGATCGCAGAACAGATCGCAGCGAGGTTCGCCGAGGCCGGATTGCGGGCTGCGCGAGTGTTTCAGGCACGCTTCAGAATAATCTCTTGAGGCCGATTGAGATAGTGCCGGGGTCTGCCGGGTATCGGATCAGTTTCGACGGGCGGGTCCTGCCTACGGCGGGTAAGCGGAGAGCCGCCCCTACACTCATCAATTTCGGTTTTGGCATGAGGGCGCGTTTGGATGTCACGGATTTTTTGAACTCAGGGTTTGAATCATCAAACCCTGAAACCCCGCGGAAACCAATTGTCCCGCTGCGGCGTCAATCTCTCCGTTGGTCGAAGCGTTCTTCGTCGCCCGTGTCAGGCATTGTCGTCTCCCAGGATTGAGCGCTGTGATATAACTTTCGCCGTCGGCGCAGGCGGTATTCTTACGAAGGAGTACTTAAACCATGACGCGACTTTCGCGGGTTGTGCTTTGTGGACTGGCTTTTGCTGCCGTGCTCGGTCTGGCCTCGACGGCACTGGCGCAGGTGAACCCCGATCTTTATGCCGGCCTCAAATGGCGCAACATCGGACCTTTCCACGGCGGCCGCATCTCCTCCGTCACCGGCGTTATTGGCCAGCCGGGCGTGTTTTACATAGGCACGCCCCAGGGAGGCATTTGGAAAACGACCAGCGCCGGCGTCACTTGGTTTCCTATCTTCGACCAGGTGACGAGCGTCGATAGCGTCGGCGCAGTCCAGGTTGCTCCCTCGAATGCTGACATCATCTATGCGGGCGCGGGCGACCCCATCGGAGGCAGTCTCGGCAACGGTATGTGGAAGTCCACCGACGCCGGCAAGACGTGGCAGCACATCGGCCTGGAAGACACGGTGAAAATCGATCGGATTCTGGTCGATCCAACGAATGCCGATTTTGTGATCGTCTCCGCTCTGGGCGATGCGACACACCACGGCGGCGGTGTCTATCGCTCCACCGATGGCGGACAGTCTTGGAAGAACGTCCTCAAGCCCGCCAACTATGACGGCACCCGCGATCTGGAATACGAATATGACGTCCCCGGCATCATGCTGGCCGCGACGCAGGGCACAGGGGGTGGGTTTCCTGGAGCAGGCGGAAACGGTCCTCGGCCGAAGACGAAGCCGCCGCTTGTTTTCAAATCTACCGACGAAGGCCAGACCTGGACACAAATCAAGATTCCACCGTTCCCGGGACGTGTTGGCGTGGCGATTGCCATGGGGACCAACGGGCAGCGCATGTACATCGTCGGCAACGACATTGAGAATGGCTCGGGCCTTTACCGCTCAGACGACGGCGGCACCACGTGGAAGCACATGGCAGGGAAGGACACCCGCATCAGCAACGGCCAGGGCGCTTACAGTTGCGGGGTCTACGTTGATCCGAAGAACCCCGATATTCTCTACACCGTCAGCACCGCCATGTATCGTTCGACGGATGGCGGTGTCACTTTCCAGGCGTTCAAAGGTGCACCTGGCGGTGAGGATTACCACCCAATCTGGATAGATCCGACTAACGGTGGGCGCATGCTGGTCGGCGCCGATCAGGGCGCTACCGTCACGCTGGATGGCGGCCGCACCTGGAGCCTCTGGTACACGCAGCCCATCGGACAGGTCTATCACGTCAATACGGACAGCCAATATCCCTATTGGATCGTGACTTCGCAGCAGGACACCGGCGCGGTGATGGTTAAGAGCCGCGGCATGTGGGGGCAGCTCAACTTTACCGACTGGAGCCCGGTGCCCTCGTCTGAATTTGGCGTCATCACGCCCGATCCGCGGAATCCGCACATTTTCTATGCGGTGGGATATGGACCCGGCGGCGGAGGCAACGGCCTGGTGAAAATCGATATGACGAACGGGCAGTGGGAGAACGTTGCACCCAACTTCGGCGCAGATTCGACGAAGTATCGAGCGGGTCGCGATTTCCAGAAGAAGTTCGACACGGCGTTCGATCCCCGCGCGCTATACGTTGCCTACCAGTGCCTTGTCGTCTCTCGAGACGGCGCGCACTCGTGGAAGTCTTTCAGCCCGGATCTGACGACGGAAAAAGGCAAGCCTGCGGTAGCTTGTGGCACGCCGCTGCCGCCGCCGGCAAAGGGAGCGCCAGAGCCCAGCCGCTTCAGCCCGCCGCCACCTTCCATCAACGATTTCTCCATCTCCAAGGTCAAGTCCGGCGTCGTGTGGAGCGTAAGCCTCAACGGCCAGATCTACAACACAATGGATGGCGGCAAGGTGTGGAAGAACGTCAGCAACATTGCCGATCTGCCGCCGCATACAGACCTCACGACCATCGAAGCCGGTGATGACGTTAACACCGCTTACGTCACCGGCCGCATCGGCGGCCAGCGCGGCCCCGCCGGCACCGTGCCGCCTACTGAGGACTCCGACGTGCCACTCATCTGGCGCACTGCCGACGGCGGCAAGACCTGGACTAGCATCACGAATGGTCTGCCCCGCGACGAGCGCACTGGCAGTTGGGTGAACATCCTTCGCGCCGATCGCAAGCAGCCGGGTTTGCTCTTCGCCGGCACCGAGTCGACGGTCTACGTGAGCTTCGATAACGGCGATCACTGGCAGACTCTGCGCGGCGACCTGCCGACCACATCCATCCGCGACCTCGTCATCCACACCGACAATCACATGAACGACCTGGTGATCGGTACGTACGGCCGCGGGATATGGATTCTCGACGACTTCACACCGCTGCGACAGATTGCCGCGAGCGCAAACACGATCGGCTCATCTCCCGCATATCTATTTCAGCCCGAGGATGCCATTCGCTCCCGCCTCAACAGTAACTGGGATCAGCCGTTCTCCGTTGAAATGCCCAACGCGCCGAATCCGCCGTATGGTGCGATTGTGGACTATTACCTGAGCCAAAAACCGAATGCGCCGATTCAGCTTCAGGTCTTCGACGCCGAAGGCAACCTGCTGCGCACCATAACCAGCACGATGCCCCCGCCGATCGATGGCCAAGACTACCCTCGCTATTGGTTAGCCTCACCCGAGTCGCGCTCTCTCAGCACCAATGTGGGAATGAATCGCGTCAACTGGGATCTGCAATACGACGATCCGCCCGCTTTCCGTCACGATCTGGAAAATCAGATGAACATGGTGGCGGGCAGCACGACGCCCGGTCCGCATGGGCCGCAGGTGATTCCAGGCGTTTACACATTGAAGCTTACCGCCGACGGCCAGGTCTACACGCGCCACGTTACCGTCATGAACGATCCCCGAGTCGGCCAAAGCCCGCAGCTCATGGCCGCGCTGCGGGAGCAGAACCGGCTCACGCTGCTCGCGTATCACGGCATGGAGGACAGCTACAAAGGTCACGACGAAGTGGAGGCCGTGAGGACGAAGCTTGCGTCCATGATGAAAGGCAGTCTACCCGCCGATGTCGCCTCGCAGGCGAAGACGCTCGACGCCAGCCTGACGAAAATCGGCGGCGTGATGCCAACAGGTCCGTTCTCCTTCTTCCGGCGTCCGACGCTGAAGCCGAACGAGATGCATTCCTTCCTCGTGTTGAACGAGGACTACAACACCATGGTCAGCATGATGCAGGTGGGCATG
>JBOGNK010000196.1:0-23429 GCA_050747085.1 Candidatus Acidiferrales bacterium | reverse complement strand
GCGCCCTCATTCCATTTCAGGCTGAACCAACACACAAATACGTGCCGAATTGTCCCGAAGACTGGCACCCGATCAAGATATTCAATCTGCTGACCCACACTTCCGGAATTCCGGAATACACACCGTATCCGGGAATAGAGACGGAACGGACTCCCCCCGAGAATCTCCTGGCACTCTTCAAGAACAAACCATTGGACTTCAGGCCCGGCACTCAGTTCCGCTACAGCAGTGCGGGTTATGAAGTGCTTGGCTATATCATTCAGCGTGTTTCCGGTGAGACTTATCAGCAGTTCTTAAGGCAAAACATATTCGATCCACTGCGGATGAAAAATAGCGGCTATGACAGCGCCCACCCCACTGCAAAGAACCATGCTAAGGGATACGTGTATTCTGACGGCGGTTATCAGCGAGCGCAATACGTCGATATGGGCTACAGCGCCGGCGCTCTGTATTCGACCGTTGAGGATCTTTACACGTGGGATCGCGCGCTCGAAGCGGGCAAACTCCTTCCGAAAACGTTGCTGAATGAAATGTTTACGCCGCAGGGCCCGGACCAGAGTCGTTACGGCTTTGGGTGGTTCATTTCGACCGAGTTCGGACGTAAGAAATATTGGCATGGGGGCGGAGACCATGGCTTCACGGCCATCAACAGCTGGTTCCCGGATCAAGATGCCTACGTCATCGTGCTCGACAATATGCGGTCGCCGGTTGTGGACACCGTCGCCCGGGAGCTGGCCGCCATAGTTTTCGGGCAAAAGTATGAACTCCCGAAAGTGCTCAAGGCCATCACGCTGTCGCCACAAGAAATGCAGAAGTTTGTGGGTCAGTATCGCCTTAGGCCGCACCTCATTTTCACGGTCAGGCTGGTCGGCGACCAACTGACCGTTCAAGGTACGGGCCAGTCTTCCTTCCCGATGTTCCCCGAGTCAAAGACCGAGTTTTTCCTCAAGGTTATGGATTCGCAGATTAGCTTCGTATCGGATGCCGAAGGCAAAGTGACCGGCCTCATCGTGCATCAGGGTGGTGGAGATCTTCCAGGGAAAAAGATCAAGTGAGACAGCCGCGCGGTGCGCGTCGATCCAATGGTCGCCTTAAGATACGAAGATACGAATAGCTCGTTCGAATCTTCGCGGGCTCCGCGCTTATCGAGCCCGACTGCTTTTTTGTTTCTGCGCTAGGTTCGCGGTACAAAAAACCAAGACATAAACGACGCGAAAGGCAAATTGCCCGCGTAGGGGCGGGTCTGAGACCCGCCCCTACGTTCATCAGCTCTAGAAGGCGTCGAGCTGGCGCTGGTAGCCGTCGAAGTTGCGACGCGTTTCGTCCAGCGAGTCGCCGCCGAATTTTTCCAGGAATGCGCTGGCGAGCACGAACGCGACCATCGCTTCGCCGACGACCCCCGCGGCCGGCACGACGCAAACATCCGAGCGCTCGTACGCCGCCTTAACTTCCTCTTTGGAATTAAGATCGGCGGTGAGCAAGGCGCGCCGCAGCGTCGAAATCGGTTTCAGATAGCCGCGGACGATGATGTCCTCGCCATTCGTAATGCCGCCTTCGAGGCCGCCCGCGCGGTTGGATGAGCGATGAAAGCGCTTGTCATCCGGGCCGTAGCGAATCTCGTCCTGCACCTGCGAGCCGTAGCTTGTTGCATTCGCGACGCCGGAGCCGATTTCGACGCCCTTGACGGCTTGAATCGACATGACGGCTTGGGCGATTTTGCCGTCAAGTTTCTCGTCCCATTGCGCATGTGAGCCAAGGCCGGGCGGAATGCCTCGCGCGATCACTTCAAAAATCCCGCCGACCGAATCGCCAGCGCGCAGAACCGTGTCGACTTCAGCTTTCATGCTGGCTTCGACTGCGGGATCGACGCAACGCAAGGGAGATTCGAGATTTTCACAAACGGCTTCGATCTCGCTCCATTCCGCATCGCGGCCGAGACTCGCATGGCCGACGGCGACGGTGTGGCTCAGGACGTTTGCGGCGAATTGACGAAGCAGAAGCTTCGCGAACGCTCCGGCGGCGACACGGGCGGCTGTTTCGCGGGCAGAGGCGCGTTCGAGAACGTATCGCGCATCGTGAATATTGAATTTCAGCGTGCCGGCGAGATCGGCGTGGCCGGGACGAGGCGCGGTGAGACGGCGGCGAACATCGTCGGCGCCATCTGTGTCTTCAACCGGCAGAGCTTTCTCCCAATTCTTCCAATCCCGATTTTCAATACGAACGGCGATCGGAGCGCCGATCGTTTGGCCATGGCGAACGCCGGAGAGAATATCGGGGGCGTCTTTCTCGATGCGCTGGCGGCCGCCTCGGCCAAAGCCAAGCTGGCGGCGGTGCAGTTCGCGTCCGATGAATTCAAGATCGACGGGCACACCCGCAGGCAGGCCTGAAATCCAGGCAATCAGAGCCTGGCCGTGAGACTCTCCGGCGGTGACGAAGCGAAGCATATAAGCGAATGTGTCGCGTCCTCAGGGCGCGAACGCGGTGCGCAACGAAACGAAGAATTGTACCGAATCTCGGTAAAGAGGAGCAAACGTGTGTCAGGAGAAAGCCATTGTGGAGTCATTCCGCATCTGCGCGAACGGAATCAGGGGCAAGAAAGCGGATCGGACCGTGTCCAGGGTAAACGCGACTTGCGCCACGACTGCGGAGCAACTGCCAACTGGCAGCAATAGTTGCGCCGTCGTGTTCGCCAGCCATGGCGGGATGGGTGAGATCGCCGGTGAACACCGAACCGTCGTCAAGAAGCAGGGAAACGCTATCGTCAGAATGACCTGGAGTCGCCAGGATTTCACCGGCGATATTAATTTTCGCAAGGAAAGCGCGGCTTTGGGCGAACGAGATGGTGACGTTGTCGTTTAACGTGATGTCAATGTAGTGGTCGGCTGGCTTCATATGAGCTTTCATGCGCGGAATCGCGTCGATTTGGTTTTCGAGCACCAATAGAGGAACGCCGGCGCGCTTGAATTCCTGCGCCAGCCCTGCATGATCCATGTGATAGTGCGTGGCGACCGCGTAGCGGATCTCATCCAAAGGCACGCCCATGCGGTCGAGATTCGCGCGCATTGCCGGCATCGTGCCCGGCCGGCCGAGATCCACGAGCAGGCGCGAGTTTCCGGCGCTCACTACCCAGTAGTTCGTTGAGCGGTATCCCACGTTGACGATGGTATGGCGGGAAGCCATGGTCGTGTCGTGCTTGGCAGCTTAGCGCAGAGTTGGCGGCCTCCGCGATGGCACAAAGCACCCACCGTCCAGCGGCGGGACGGTAGCGACAACGGGTCGATTCGGAGGCACTGGCGGGACGGGCGCTGCCAGGGCGTGCTGATCTCGCCGCGGTGAGCAGTCTGAGACCCGTCCCTACACTCATCAATGCGGTTTCGGCGACAACGACCGGCTTTCGGCGACAACGCCCCGCGGTCTTACAGTGAAGGGTCTAATCGCCACACCCTGGCGATTAAAATACGTCGCATCTTGCTGATTGCAAAGGAGAAAACATTTTCTAACCGCTACAGGTGCTGGAGTTTTCTTTCTCCTTTCTTTCGCTCGCTTTCGCTTTGCGTCCTTGGTGTCGCGACGTCGTCGTGGGGCCACTGATTCGGCACCAGAGCGCGAGCGGTACGCGGGTTTGCTTGACGCGAGTAGCTGTGGACGATACGCTTGCGAAGCTTCGCCCGCGCGTGCGCGGGTGACGCGTCTATGGTTGAAGCGGCCGAAACCGTGTCCATTCCGTCCCTTGTGGGCGACAGGCTGAAGCGGTGGATTTTTGCCCTTCAGGACTTCACCTTTCTTTCCATCCAGTCGATTGGGAACGTCTTTACACCCCCGCAGTACTGGGGAGACACGCTTGAGCAGATGGACTTGATCGGGGTGGGGTCGCTGCCGATCGTCGCAATTGCCGCTGCTTTCATCGGCGGTGTGCTGGTTCTGAATACGGCAGCGCAATTCTCGCGGTTTGGAATGACTGCGCTGACCGGCGAAGCCGTTTCCATCGCGCTGGTTCGAGAACTGGGGCCGACCATTACGGCGCTGCTGGTTGCGGGGCGGAATGCGTCAGGAATTGCATCGGAGCTCGGGTCGATGGTGGTCACAGAGCAGATCGATGCGATGCGGGCGCTCGGCACCGACCCGATCCGCAAATTGATGACGCCGCGCGTGCTGGCGACGACGTTTGTGTTGCCGCTGCTGGTGGCGCTTGCCGATTTTCTCGGGCTTATAGGCGGATACATCATGGCGTACCTCACGTTGCGCGTGGGCGCCGTGCAGTTCTGGTCGCAAGCGATCAGCAACCTGGCCGTTGGCGATCTGGTAATGGGCATGGCGAAACCGATTGTTTTTGGTCTGATTATCGCGACCGTCGGCTGCTACCAGGGATTGCGCGTGCGTGGAGGCACTCAGGGCGTTGGCCGCGCGACGACCACGGCCGTGGTGATTTCTTCCGTCAGCGTTCTCGTTGTGGACCTCTTCCTCACGCGATTCTTCCTCTACATATTCGGTCTCTGATCAGCGGCGACGGCGTGCCTGAGAAGTCGCATGAAGCTGTGGGCCCACACCTGATCTGCTATTCAAGTGGCGACCGGTCCGCCATCCGCAGCTAAGCCCGTGTCGCGATCAAGCTCGGTTCTGTCTTCTGGGGTGGGAAGAGTCTTACATTGGAAAGCACCGAATGTGGACGCTAAACTACGCAGGTTGCCACAATTCGATGGGATTTCCCTCGGGGTCATGCAGACGTGCGAAGCGCCCGATGTTGGGATAAGATTCCGGGTCTGTAACCTCGATTCCTGCCGTTCGCAGCTGGGCAACCATTTTGTCGACGTCATGCACTCGAAAGTTCACCATCCAGACCTTATTAGGATCCCCGAAATACTTGGTCGTATCGGGAAACGGACTGAACGCGGTCGGTCCGGCCTCTTGCTGCCAAACGGTTTCGCCCTCGCTCGTTGGTGTGAGCGCGATCCCCAAGTGTTGCTGGTACCAGTTCCCCAATGCCTTGGGATCGTGAGCCCGGAAGAACAAACCTCCGATTCCCGCTACTTTTTCCATTTCCGTTCCTCCCGATTCCTGTTTTGCACCGGCCTTCGCAGGCGTCGCCGGAGTCGCCGGCCGCTCGGGATTCTGCGACGCCATTGCCAATTCATTCTGCGGCAGAATAAAGCTGGCCCCAAAAGCATATGACACGAGTTGAAGCAGTTGGCGCCTTTGGAAGCTCATTCCACTCCTCCTTCCAAGGCTTTTTGCGATCTTGCGTATGATACCTGCTTGGATCGAGTCTTGAAAAGCATTCAATTGCCAGCATCTCGCCATCGTCGCATTCCAATTGCTCACAGCACCTGCAGAAGGGCAAAAATTCGCGCATCATCTATTATTATTTGTGAGAGTGGTCCCAGGCTCCGAATCATCGGATCGCTGGCACAGGGCGTTTGCATTTATAATCACAACATGTATCCGGTGCGCACACAGCGCGATGCAGTTGCGCGTTGGAACCTCAGCACGCGCTTTGCCCAGGAGTGTCGCTTTCCTCGGGGCCGCGCATTATGAGCGCGGGCGATACGTCCACTCCACAAGCGAAGTCCGACAGCTCCCTCGTTTCCTTCCAGGATGTTCGCATCGCTTTCGATGGAGATGAAGTACTGCGGGGGATTTCCTTCGATGTCCGAGCGGGCGAGACTACGGTGCTGCTTGGCGTGAGCGGGACGGGCAAGACCGTGATCATGAAACTCGCGGCAGGCTTGATGAAAGCAAATAGCGGGCGAATCGAAGTGATGGGGCGCGACATCGGGCGAATGTCGGAGAACGAGCTGTTGCAATTTCGCCGCAATCTTGGCTTCGTTTTTCAGGAGGGGGCGCTGTTTGATTCGATGACGGTGGCGCAGAATGTGGCATTCCGTCTTCATGAAGAGAAAGCACCCGAAGACAAGATCGAAGCGCGCGTGCGGGAAGTGCTGCGATTCGTCGAGTTGGAGCACACGTACGACCGATTTCCGGCGGAGCTTTCCGGCGGCATGCGGCGGCGCGTTTCGATTGCGCGGGCGCTGGTGGACAGTCCGCCGCTGGTGTTTTACGACTCGCCGACCGCCGGACTCGATCCCGTGACATCACAGACGATCATCACCCTGATCCTGCGCGGGCGCGACTTGCAAGGCGTGACGTCGATGATCGCCACACACCGCGTGCAGGACGCGTTCGGAATGGCCAATTTCCGATTCGACAAAGCGGACGGGCACGTCGTTGCGGCAGCACGGAACGGACATGGGGCCGAGTTGCCTCCAACGAACGTGCTGGTTCTGCGACAGGGCGAGATTTACTTCGAAGGAGCAGCCGAAGGGTTGCTGCATTCATCGGACGAGTATCTGAAAAGATTTCTGGTTCCCGCAGAATGAGTAAGGCTTCGCAGCGGTTTGGACTAACTGACATCCAAAGCGTGTCGCGAAGGTATGCGGTAATGCGTTGGGCGTGCTAAGGGATCGCGCCTCGGGCGCGCTAAGAGGAGGACGGGAATGGCGCAGAGGAAACTGACGTGGAGCGAACTACGAGTGGGAGTGTTCGTGTTCATCGCGCTGGTTGTTGTCGCGATGGGGATTTTCTATGTGACCGGTTCCCAGGGATTCTGGGTGCCGAAATATACGATCAAGACGTACTTGCCCGAAGTGGACGACCTGGACCAGGGAGCTCCTGTGACTTTGGATGGAGTAAACGTTGGGAATGTGCAGTCGATTCGCCTGACGGAGCATCCGTCGGATAGGCAAGCTAACGTCACGGTGGTGCTGCGCATTAAGCAGGCGTTCCAGAAGGAAATCCGCACTGACTCGACGGCGAGTTTGCTCACCCAAGGCGTGCTCGGCACGCGCTACGTGGAGATTACGCGGGGTGTAACAGGATCGGAGATTCCGACGGGAGGCGTGGTACAGGGCGTCGAAATGCCAGAAATATCGCAAATCGGCCAAGGTGCGAATGACGTGGTGCAGAAATTGCAGGCGGTGGCCGCAACAGCGCAGGAAGTGGTGGCAAAGATAAACCGTGGGCAGGGCACGATCGGGAAATTCCTGAACGACCCTTCGGTCTACAATCACATAAATGCCATCTCTGCAAACGCGGAAGGTATGGTCACCTCGATTCGGCAGGGGAAGGGAACCGCGGGCAAACTCATCGCGTCGGACGAAATCTACAACAAAGTGGACGACGTGGTGACGAAGGCTGACGGGATGATGGCGGCCGTTCAGCAGCAGAAGGGCACTCTCGGCAAGCTGATTTATGACCCCGCGATGGCCAACGATATCAAGGGAGTGACGCACAACGCGAATGAGATGCTGGCGGGCGTGCAGCAAGGGAAGGGCTCGCTCGGGAAATTCGTCAAGGATGACGCCGTTTACAACAATCTGCGCGACGCTTCCGCAAACGTTCGCGACGCCACGGCAAAGCTGAATACGAATCAGGGAACACTGGGAAAAATGTTCAACGATCCGGCGCTGTACGACAACATGACCGGGCTCACCGGTGATATGCGGCTGTTGATGGGCGAGTTCAGGAAGAATCCGAAGAAATTCCTAAGGATCAAACTGGGGATTTTCTAGTTTCGCGCAATGGGTCGCTGATTTGAGGGGCGCCTCGCTTTAACGGGACGCCCTCGGCACGCGGTTTACTTTTTTGACGTGCGTTTCAGGTTTTCTGCAACTCCAGGACGTCCATCCCCATCGGACGCGCCGTTCTGAAATCGGTGCACTCCTTGACTGCGAAGGGGACCTCGCGCAACGGGAGCGCGAAGCCGCAGGACACGATTCTGTCCGTCAGTTCGTAGCCGACCACGATGTGCGAGAAGACGCAGCGAGTGCAGAGTGTGCTGGGCGGTGCAGTACGTGCCGTGCGCAGATCGAGCCTGATCACTGGACGTCCTCCCTTCCGCGCCACCGCTGTTCGCACACCCACTCTCAAGAGCGACGCAATCATCCTGGCGAGGAAATAGCCGACAATGTAAGCGAACATAGCCATATCCAAAGTCTCACTTCTCGAGCGATGGGCTGGGGCGGAATCGCAGCAGGCGACTAGCTAGCATTGCGACGTCGCCGGCCGCGATTCCCGTAGGAAAACCCAGCCCATGCATTCGAGAACTCAATTCCAACGGGGCCCTTTCGGCTCACTGATCATCGTTCTCGAGGATCAGCTCCACCGTTTCGTCTCCGTCGTCCGGTTTTGCGGGAGCAGTAAATCCTGCCCTGCGCTTGGGCCCTCGTGGCAAGAGCACCCACGCGATTTTCTCCATGTCCCAGAGGGCTTGTTTCGTGCGGTCGGAGTACTCGTTACACTCACGAACCGGAAAATCGATCCGCTCTGCGGGCTTATTCGCGAAGCACACAACCACTTTTTCGCTAGCCCGGTAGCCGAGTCGGATATGCGCGTCCGTGCAACTCTCGCACAGCGACGGTCCATACATCGGAGTGCCATCCTTGATATGGATCGCCATACCTTTGCGCCTCTCTAGAGGCGTTTTGCTTTGCGCCTCGGATATGCGCTTCGAATTTAGCGCGCGAATGAAGTTTGAGTTGCCAGAGAGACGCGGTGTTCGCTCGTCTCGGAGGCGATGTCCAGCGCAAGTGCCGGCCGCGAACAGGCCGCGGTCAGAGTTACGGCCACAGAGACGGAATCGCGTCAGTCTGGATGTTTACGTTAAGTGCTGGACAGCAGGGAGTTTGCTGATTAACGCGCGGGACCGAAGCCCATTCGACCACAATCCCGTAGCAGCACCGCTGCGGCCAGCCACGTAAGCGAATTGTGTTTTTCTATATGCTGCATGCCGAATGTTCTCCAGCGTGTGCGATCATAGCCGAGTAGTTTGATTAACGCAAGCGTAAACCAGCGAATGGAGGAAAAATTCTACTGAAATGCGAATGCGACAGGGTGAAATGTGAATTTGGGACGCTGAACTGTGGCTAGCAGTACAATTTCGCCAAGCAAGACGGATTCATCGGGCTCGACAAGGCGCTGAAGTTCACGCCGGAACTCACGAGGGAGTATGGACTTGCCACAGCCAATCGCAACAGTGCAAGGTCAGGACAAGGAAACAGGCCGTCTCGAGGCCTTCAGCGACGGCGTGTTTGCAGTGGCCATCACGCTGTTGGTGCTGGATTTGCAAGTGCCGAAGCTGGGCGAACACGCAAGCGCGACCGCCGTGGCTTTAGCGCTGGCGCATAACTGGCCCTCCTATCTAGCATTTCTAACGAGCTTTTTTACCGTCCTGATCCTATGGGTGAGCCATCACTCTATTTTTCAATTGGTCCAGAAGAGCAGCGCGCGGCTGCTGTTCGCAAATGGTTTGCTGCTGATGCTGGCGACTGTGGTGCCGTTTTCCACTTCGCTGGTGACCGAATACCTGCGCTTTCCGGCCGCGAAGCTGGCTTGTGCGGTGTACGGAGGCGTGTTCGTCCTGATGAGCCTGGCTTACAACGTGCTGTGGTATGGGGTCCTGGGCGATCGAAAGCTTCTGAGGACGGACGCGTCGGCAGAAGTGATCGAACGCATCAATCGCAATTACTGGCTTGGTACGCCGGCGTATTTGCTGGCGACGGCCGGCGCATTCATCAGTCCTTACGTGACGATCGGAATCTGCACTGTACTTTGGGTTTTCTGGGCATTCACGGCGCGAGGGGAGTGCGACTAAGAGCCGGATTGTTTTGCCCGAGTCGAAGGCGGTCACCGCCAGCCGATTCGCCGAAGCGAATTCACCACGTCAAATGCTTGTCGATGCTCAAGGAGCCGACGCTATCGCGAGTACATGCAGATTGAGATGGTGCTGGTATCTGGAACCGTGTGGATTAATCCGGTCTCTACACCGAAGACCCACCGTTCGCAAATACCGCGAACGATGGGGCACCCAATCGAGTGGAGTCATCGTTTTCGGCTTATGATTACCGCGCGCCTTACGGTTATGGCTACGCACGAAAACAAGCCCTGGGGCACCCGGCAAACACGGCGAACGACGGGGCACCCAACGGGTCGAGTCGTCGTTTTCGATTCATGATTTCGGTCGCGTCTTACGGTTATGGCTGAGCACGAAAACAAAAGCTGGGGCACCCGGCTACGCACGAAAACAAGCCCTGGGGCACCCGGCCTTACGGTTATGGCTACGCACGAAAACAAGCCCTGGGGCACCCGGCGTTTAGTGTCGTCTGCGATTCTTTCTCTCCTCTTGTTTATGCCGTCCAATTCGGCAAAGAAAAAGCTTACCGGAATTGCTATCAACGGTCCCTTCCAACTTGCGTTTGACTCGAAGGATAACCTATACGTTGCAGAGTATTATGGCCGTCGAATTGTCAGAATAAACCTTTCTACGTCTTCGGTGAGCATCGTTGCCGGGAATGGGGAAAGGTGTTGTTTCAAGGAGGGCGTCTCAGCGCGAAGCGTTTCTGTTTCCAGCATCACGAGCATGGCCGTGGACAGCAACGGTGATATCTATTTGGGGGTGGTGAACGCCAGAAATGGTGCCCTTGTCGGCAAGATCGATGGCACGACTGGCGCGGTCAACACAGTTGCAGGTCGACCTTCGCCATCGATCAAAATCACTGCGGAGGGTGTCCCACTCCTCCAAGCCGATCTCAGAGACCCAACGGGAATTGCTTTCACAAAAGATGGAGCTCTGGTCATTTCGGTTGATATGTCCAACCTTCTGGCAAGGCTGGGTGGCGGTAAGGCTACGCGCGTAGCGGGGCGAGGTGAGAAAGGCTATTCGGGCGACGGGGGATTGGCGGTCAACGCAAAATTCGACTTGCCGAGTTCCCTCGCCAGCAACGCGAACGGTGATCTGTTCGTTGCAGACTACTTCAACCACCGCATCAGGCGTATTGACGCGAAGTCGGGGATTATCACTACAGTTGCGGGAAACGGTTCAACACATTCTTCGGGTGACAATGGTCCTGCCGTAGAAGCTGGCGTGGGATACGTGTCCGGGATCGCGGTCGACTCGCAAGAGAATGTGTACCTCATTGAAAAAGGGGCAGGAACAATTCGCCGTGTTGACGGAGAAACGGGCTTCATTCGCACCATTGCGGGTACGGGTCACCAAGGTTTCAGTGGCGATGGTGGGCAAGCAACGAAGGCCGAGATTGCGCCGGCCGCGATAGCTCTCGATTCTTCGGGAGACCTCTACTTCTCAGATATCGATAGCAACCGAATACGCAAGGTTGACGTCCACACAGGAGTGATCTCAACGGTCGTGGGCAACGGCTTGCCTAAGAGAAAAGTCATAGTCGAATGACGCAGTCGCCGGGTGTGACCCAAAACCCGAAAACTGGCACAGAGGAAATTAGAGGTGAATGGGCAGAATGTCGGGAAGGCAAGAAACCAAGAAGCAGCCAGCAAAGGGGTGCCGGGTGGGGAGCGAGCACGAAATTCGCGCTGTGGGCGATTTTGTGGCGGAGCGAGCCTCCGACTTCAACAACGTTCAAATAGCCTTCAACAATGCTCGGCCAAGCCCTTCAATCACAATCAGTTATTTTCACTGCGATTCAACAGCTTTCAATAAGCGTTTGAATCTGGTTCGGGACCAGGAGGTCGGCTATTATCGAGTAAAGCCTTGGCGTTTAGGCGGGCAGTTCGGATGGGGAAAATTCGAGGGCGAGGTCGCGGATGCGGCGCAGATCGAGTTTGCCGGTACCGAGATGTGGCAGTTCATCGACGTGAAAGAATTGATTTGGGCGCGGCGTCCACAGATTCGGGAGGCCCGCTTCCGGCAGGCGCTGGATCACCGTCTTCAGCTCGTCAGGTTCCAGGGTATGCAGGACGACGAGGCGCTCGCCCTTCTTGCCATCGGGAACGCCAGTTACAACGAATGCCTGTTCTGTTTCGCCAGCGAGCTCGTGCAATTTCTCTTCAATTTTTATGTGCGGCACCATTTCACCGCCAATCTTGCTGAAGCGGCTCAGACGATCGGTGATCGTCAGGAATCCGTCTTCGTCTTCCGCCGCGATGTCGCCGGTGGTGTACCAGCCATCGTGCAGGACCTCCGCCGTTTTCTCCGGCTTGCCGAGATAGCCTTTCATCACATTTGGTCCGCGAACGAGCAGTAGCCCCGGCGTGCCGACGGAAACCGGCTCGCGCGTATCAGGATCGACGACGCGCACGGTGATTCCGGGCAGCGGATGGCCGATGCGTCCACGCTTCGCGCCAACCTGGCGGAATCCAGGCGCGCGAAAATCGTTGGTGTTGACAGCGACGACTGGCGAGCACTCGGTAGCGCCATAGCCTTCGAGCGGACGAATACCAAACCGATCTTCAAAGGCAAGTGCGAGGCGTTCGGGCAATTTTTCCGCACCAACAACAACGAACTGCAGGCTGCCGAAGTCTTCGGGCGAGCAGCGGCGGAGGTAGGCTTGCAGGAAGGTGGGAGTCGCGAGCAGGAACGTGACGCGATAATCGCGAACGATTTCGCTGATGGCGCTCAGGTCGAGGGGGCTCGGATGATATGCCACCCCGATGCCAAGCACTGCGGCCATCCACAGCGTTACGGTAAAACCGAAGGAATGGAAGAAGGGAAGGACGCCGAGCAGGCAGTCGCGGCGGTCGAGCATGAAAGTCTGAGCAACTTGCTCGATGTTGGATGCGATGTTGTAGTGCGTCAGCATGACGCCCTTGGGCTCACCCGTGCTGCCGCTCGAAAAAATGATCGTCGCGAGGTCATCTATTTGACGCGTCTTACCGACGCGGATCGGGCGTGTCTCGCCTGCGCGAATCTGGCTCGGTTCACCGGCAGGCGCCGGCTGCGTTTTGCCCGCAAGTCTTCGTTCGAGCCACCAGCCGGGCAAAAACCAAAGAAGCAGCGCCATAATCTTTTCGGCGCCCGTAGGTGATGCGGCGACTTCCTCGAGCAGAATCATTTTGCCGGGCACCTGCAGCGGAATCTTCTCCAGCAAGAGCTTCGTTGTGATCACGGTTTCGAGTTTGCATTGTGCAGCGCACGAGGCGAGCGTTTCGCTGGATACGGTGTAGTTCAGATTGACGGGAATCTTGCCGGACACCATCGCGGCGAAGTTCACCAGCGCGGCCGGAACGGACGGCGGCAGCAGGATGCCGACCATTTCCTGTCCAGCCCAGATGCTTCGCAGGCGTCGAGCAAGCAGGATTGACGCGAGCAGCGCGCCACCCCATTTCATGCGGGGACGGCGCTTATCGCCCAGGGCGAAGCGAAGTGGATGGCGATGTGCGGTGCTAATGAAGCTGCGATGCAGGGTGCGCAAGCGATTCTTGTGATGCGCGTACGCTTCGGTCTGCAGACTCTGTACTGCGCGGCGGACTTCAAACGCGGATGTAGTCGGGGCCATGGGGGCGCCAAAGCTGACGGTGACTGGATAGGGAATCGAGCGCGGGATTTTCCACAGAAAGCGCCCGCGTTCGTAGCTGAAAATGCTGCCCCACACGCCGTCGAGGTTCACAGGCACGATGGGCGCGTCAACTCCTTTCATGATGCGTTCCATGCCGCGACGGAAGGGTAGGAGTTGCCCAATGCGGGTAATTTGGCCTTCGGCGAAAATGCAGACTACTTCGCCGGAACGAATCGCATTTGCGGCCTCCCGCAGGGAATGCAGCATTTCGCGAGGGCGCAACTCAGCGGAAATCGGAATGACGCGCAGCATTTTCGCGAACGGCTTGATGTATGGCAGGTCATAAATGCGTTTGAACATGAGGAAACGAATCGGACGGTCGGTGGATGCGATGAGCAAGCAGGCATCAATGAGAGACATGTGGTTCGCGACGAAGAGCGCGCCTCCCGTTTCGGGGATATTGTCGCGGCCCTTGACGCGAATGCGATACAGCGAATGCGTCAGAGCCCACAAAAGGAAGCGCAGTAACGAGTCGGGAAGCAGAAAAATGGAATAGAAGGTGGCGAAAAGAGTCAAAACTGCGCCATCCAGGAAAATTGCCGACGGGCTCTGGCGGAATACAGCAGAGAACAATCCGTAGGCGGCTGCGGCGATAAAAATTCCCACGAAAGACAGAAGATTCGCGGCCGCGATCACTCCACCTTTGTCTTGCGGCTTGGGTCGATGCTGAATCAGGGCTCCGAGGGGAACCGCGAAAAATCCGCCGAAAAATCCGAGCAGAAACAGGTGAGTCAGCGACCTGAGCATCGTCTGGTGCGGGTGATAGAGGAACGCGGAAAAAACGGTCATGCCGACGGCGCCGAGCGGGATCAATCCGTATTCGATTTTACCGCCTGAAAGATAGCCGGCGGCGAAGCTGCCAATTCCAATTCCAATACCGACCGCTGCCTGCAGGTAGCTGACGTAGGTGTCGTTCACATGCAAGATATTGTGGCCGTACAAAATGATGGTGAGCTGCAGCAAGGCCGCGAGAAAAAACAGGTACGTGTTGCCAAGGACGGCCCAGGTGAGCACGCGATCCTGTCGAATCATCTTCAACTGAGTCCATAGATCGCCGAGGGGATTCGCGCGGAACTTCTTGGAAGGATCGGCGGCTGGAACGCGCGAAATGCCGAAGCCCGTTAGGAACCCGACACAGGTGAACGCCAACAGGAAAAATCCGGCGATCGTCTCACGCCCGTGATAGCGGACGGCGAGAAATCCGGCAGCCATCGTGCCAGCAATTGAAGCGACGAACGTTCCCAGCTCGATGATGCCGTTGCCCCATGACAATTTCTTTTCGGGCAAAAGCTCAGGCAGCAGCCCGTATTTTGACGGTCCGAAGAGGGCCGCCTCGGAGCTGATCAGGAAGACGCTGGCGCACTCCATCGGCAGGTTGTGCAGCGCAAGGGCTACGATGGCAAAGGCCATCACGCCAAATTCGAGACTTTTCGTGCCGATGGTCGCACTTCGTTTGCTGAACCGATCGGCGAGGAACCCGCCCGCCATCGAAAAGAAAATAAATGGCAGCGCGAACATCGCACCCACAACGAAGACGAGTAAATTCTGGGTTCTCGGAGAGAATGCGAGCGCGACGAGGATATAAATGACGAGGAATTTGAGCGCGTTGTCGTTGAACGCAGTCTGAAACTGCGTAGCAATCAGGCTCCAGAAGCCGAGTCGCCAGTTCTTGATGCCGGTTTTCGTGGAAGGGCGCGGGCTCGGTACAAAGTCCGAACCGGCCGAGTTGGCTGCGTCAACGGGCATACGTGCTGATCACCTTCGTGTAGCGCTCAGTTTCCGCGAGTTTATCGTAAAACAGCGACCCGGTGTGCGGCAGGGAGGAACAACGTGGCGTAAGACACGTTAACTTATGCGATGACGCGTAGCGGAGACTTGCGGCCGTCGTTTCTCGCGATTGGTGCATCAGGATCAGCAACAGCGATAGCGGGAAGTGGAGTTTCGCGCCTGTGGTATTTCGCGGAAACGTAGTCGTCGAGCAGCGCGCGGAAATCGCGCGAGAGTTCGTCGTACGTGCCTTCGAGCGTCTTGAATTTTTGGCCGTCGATGTAAACCGGGCAGCGCGGCGCCTCGCCCGTTCCGGGGAGGCTGATGCCGATATTCGCAGCCTTCGATTCGCCGGGCCCGTTGACGATGCAGCCCATCACGGCCAGCTTCAATTCCTCGACTCCTTCATAATGCCGCTTCCATTCCGGCATTTGGTCGCGGATGTAGCCTTGAATGCTTTCGGCGAGCTCCTGGAACGTAGTGCTGGTGGTGCGGCCGCAGCCGGGACATGCGGTGACACTCGGCGCGAATGCGCGCAACCCAAGCGATTGCAGCAATTCGCACGCCGCGTACACTTCGTCGCGACGATCGCCGCCGGGACGCGGCGTAAGCGAAACGCGAATCGTGTCGCCGATTCCTTCGGCCAGCAAGATTCCCATCGAAGCGGCCGACCAGACCAGCCCCTTTGCGCCCATTCCTGCTTCGGTGAGACCGAGATGGAGCGGCTGGTCCGTCTTGCTCGCAAGGTCGCGGTAGATATCGACCAGGTCACGCGGGCGTGAAACCTTGCACGAAATGATGATTTGATCTTTGCGGAGCCCACATTCGAGCGCAAGCTCCGTCGACTCGATCGCCGAGAGAACCATGCATTCGTTAATAATGTCTTCCGACGTTTTGTCCAGGTTGCGGTCGGTGTTTTCTTGCATCTTGCGCATGACGAGTTCCTGATTCAGCGAACCGCCGTTCACGCCGATGCGGACAGGCTTGCCGTTATCGCGTGCCACTTTGCAGATTGTGGAGAACTGCTCGTCGCGACGCTGGCCGTGGCCGACATTTCCGGGATTGATCCGATACTTATCGAGCGAACTAGCGCAATCGGGATACTTCACCAGCAGGACGTGACCGTTGTAGTGGAAATCGCCGATCACTGGTGCGTCGCATCCGGCGTCAAGCAGGCGCTTCTTGATTTCCGGGACTGCGGCTGCCGCTTCCGGAACATTCACTGTGACGCGCAGCAATTCCGATCCTGCCTGCGCAAGTTCGAGGCACTGCTTCACGGTCGAAGCAACATCGGCTGTGTCGGTGTTCGTCATCGACTGGACCGCGACCGGCGCGCCTCCGCCGACCTGCACTTTGCCGACCTTCACGCCGACAGTCTGGTGCCTAGTGTGCGTCATATATGCATTATTCTAGCGAATTGATGAGGGAACATGTTAGCGGCCTGTGACAGCCTCGTCGTGGGCCGATCTATCGTAAAAACGGCGAAAGGTCGTATCGACAGGGCACCGAGAACTGCTAGCGTCGCGCCGCCATAGCAGGCTTTGCCGCGCGCGGTGGTGGCGGAGGAACGGCGGCCATCTTGCGGATCATCGCCAGCACGAGGCGCTTATCGTCGTCCGACAGCGATGTGGAATATTTCTTTATGTCCGCAAGGAAGCGGATCTCTTCTTCGCTCAATTCGCCCAGCATTTTGCGCGTCTCGCGATCCTGCGGCGTATCGCTGCCGGGGAAAAAATCGGCGAGATTGATCTCCATGGCCTCGGCAATTTTCGCGAGCGTTTCCAGCGAGGGAACGGTGTGTCCATTCTCGACCCGCGAAAGATAGCAGCGCAGCAGGCCGGTGCGGCGTTCGATATCTCCCTGCGACAAGCCACGGTCGCTGCGATAAGACCGGATCACTTCGCCAATGTTCACCTTGGGCTTTTCTTTGGGCATGGTTACCTTTCCAACAACGCGCCGGTATCTTACGAAGCACCCCCTCGACGCGCAAGCAGAATTTCAGGAGACGTTTCCTAACGAAACAGGACGCGTGGGTGGGGGTCTAGGCGCCGCGGGGCAGGAAACTAGACAACGGACTGTGGCACAGGCGCGGTGTGGGAAGCATTCGCATCGCGTTTTCTTGAACGCTTGTGTTCGTAGAGGACAGCATCGGCGCGCTTGAGGAGTTCCTGCGCCGTTTCGCCAGGTCGGAAGTCCGCCCAGCCGCGCGAGAAGGCGCATTCGAGCTTCTGATTGTCATAGTCAACGCGTAGACCCTCGACGCGGCCGAGCACATGCTTTACTTCCTCGGTTCGGCACTCCGGCAGCAGCACCATGAACTCGTCGCCTCCCAGCCTGACGGCAAGATCGGATCCCCGAATTGCGCGCTGGAGGCGATCGGCGAACTGCTTCAAGAGTTGATCTCCAGCCGCGTGTCCCCATTGATCGTTGATGTACTTCAGATTATCGACGTCGATCAATAGCAGCGTGAGCGGACGGCGATGGCGAACGGCGCGGCTCATTTCTTCCGCCAGTCTCTGTTCACCGGAACGGCGGTTGTATAAGCCAGTCAGTTGATCGAGCGCCGCCAATTTGTACACCTCGCTCGTCAGCGTTTCGACCTTTGCCAAGGCGTCAATTTGATCGGCAATTTGCGCACGCATTCGGATGATCTGATGCTGTTGGTAAACGGCGTAGACCGCGAACAGAAGTACAAGGCCGACCAAAGCTTGCACAGAGAGGCTCAGATCGGTGGAATGCGCGGCATCCCACACGCTAAGCAGCGGCGGAAATGCAAACGAGGCGATAGTTATGGTCAGAAGGACCAGAACCAGCACCGTCGTGGACCACAACCACCACTGACGGCGATCGAGTTTGCGGAAGCCGTCGCGCAAAGTCTCTGCCTGCGCTTCTAGCGCGGGATGGGACGCGGCCCTCGTTTGATCAGACATGGATCGGGTGACCTTCTTCTTAGATACAGGGGATCGCGCAGGAACACCAGCTACGAAATTGGTGTGGTAGCCAATTGGTTATGTTTTGAGTCGCGATCATCGGGAGTGTAGCATCGTGCGAGGACGCTCTCTCCCCCGCACCTCACCGTTTATTTTGGGGCTACTTTGCCGCCCTTATTAACCGTCCAGTGAACGTACTGTGCTCAGTTTCATAAGCAGTTTCGTTTCGGCACATGCCGTTCCCGCGACGCGCCAATAAAGTGACCCCCGTTTTTAGCTGTTCCCAAGTCTGCTGATCCGAGGAGGCATCATGAAGATAGTCGGCGTTTCCCTGTTAGTAATTGCTTTTGCGATCGTTGCGGCTCCTATGGCACCCACGCATTCGGTGACTCATTCTTCGTCCATGCACTTTGCTGACGGAGTGTTTCCACCGCCCCCACCATGCCCGAAGTCTTGCGGCGCCGTTCCTACGTCGTACTTTGCCGACGGAGTGTTTCCGCCACCGCCGCCGTGCCCGAAGTCTTGCAACGCCGTTTCTACGTCGTACTTTGCCGATGGAGTGTTTCCGCCACCGCCGCCGTGCCCGAAGTCTTGCGGCGCCGTTTCTGGGCCGTACGTTGCGGACGGAGTATTTCCTCCGCCTCCCCCGTTGCCGATTCCCGGCCTCGCTGGATTCACCCGATCGTAGGTCTTTCGTGTCGCGCAATCCGAGCGAGGGAGGAAAAGGGGCTTCTCCCTCGCGTCCGGGCACACCGCTCGGGGCCAGGATAGTATCTTTCCGGTCAAGTGCGTTGCGATGTTGAAAAAATGATTGCAGCGGCTCCGATTTGTGCTAGGATTCGCCATCGAGACCAAGTTGTCTTCGATGTCAATCGGCACGATAGTTGCGTATGCGCTGGGTTTGGTGCTAGAGGCGATTATTCTCTGGCGATGCACCCAAACAGGATCCTTTCGACGATATCCGTTTTTTTTTGCGTACCTGTCCTGTGTTTTTCTTGGTGACCTGATCATGTATCCAGCGTCTAAGTCACTGAGCCGAGGGCCTTTCATGGTGTGCTATTGGACCAAGGAGCTCGTCTGCGTCATAGCGGGGTATGCCCTGGCAATGGAAATTATCGAAAAGGCGTTCACCTATTTCGAAGGGCCGAAGAGGCTGGGACGAAACGCGGCCTTGATTGTTTTCGCGTCCATAGTGGGCTTCACTGGTTTCCAAGCTATCGTTCAGCGCTTTCCGATTAACGGCGACAGAGCGATTCAGATTGAGACAAATCTGCGCAGCGCAGAACTGGTCCTCCTTTTGATCGTCATTGCCGTGATCTCGTATTACAGCATCCCGGTTGGTCGAAACCTGAAGGGCATCATCATAGGATATGGGATTTGCACCGTCGCAGTCGCAGTGAATGAGGCCGTCCGAACGTTCGCTGGTCCAGCGTTTGAGGCCGCTTTTTCTACGATCTGGTCTTATTCGTTCATAGTCCCACTGGTGATTTGGATGGCGATGTTGTGGCGGTATGAACCCAGTCCAGTTCCCGCGGGCTGGACACAAATGGATGGAGATTATGAAGCGCTGACGGACCGCACGAAGGCAACTCTGGCCGGCGTGGTCGGGTATCTCCGGAAAGCGGTACGCCCATGATCCAACTCGTCTTGCTCGCCCTGTTGGCGGTTGTATTTCTCATCGTGCTGTGCGTCTTTATGCGCAAATCGGGACCACGCGCGGAAGGTGGCGCCGAGGCCCTTGTTTCCGCTCGACAGGCGCTGAATTCTTTGCAGGGAAGTCTGCTCCCCCCTGAATTGGTGCATCGCGTTTTCGCTCGTGAGGACCAGGAGTTTGTATTGTCCATAGGCTCAAAAGCGATTCGCGATGCGTTCGTAGGGGAACGGCGATCGGTGGCGTTGCGCTGGGTAGGGCAGGTTCGGAAGCAGATCCTCAACTTAAGGCATTTCCATTCCGGTCATTCACGGTTCTATGCGCAACTGGATCTGCGAACCGAACTCGAGTTGGCTCTCACGTTTACTTCGCTTCTACTTGCCTGCCGCATGCTCGAGGCCGTATTTTATGTGCGAGGGCCGTTTGCCGCGCCAAAAATGGTTGGGCGCATGATCGGAGCGGCTGGAAACATCTGCGCCGCTTCAGAGCGCTCGCTGGCGTTCCTCTCTACTACGGGGCAAACTGCGAGTTCCGATTTGTTTAAAGGCAGCCAGAGCGGTGGCGTCAGAGTTTAGGGGGACTGAGTGAGACCGGTCACAAAGCGCCTGGACGTCCAGAAAGCTGCGGAAGACGTTCGCTTGCGGACGCTTGCCAAAATTCCCAGGCCGCTCGACCGTTTCATTTACCTGGCGTCGACGCGCGATTACAACACTGGGCTGTACCATCACGAAGGTCTCGCTTCGCGCTATTCGGTTGAGGTCGCTTGTGAAGCACTGGCGGATTGTCACCGCGAATCTTACCGGCAGCTCCTTTTCTGCTCTCTCGAAGACCTGGTGGCACAAATGGAAGCTTACGTGGATTCGTCTCACAGTCTGCCGCGAGACTTCATATCCGTTTGGCGCGGGATCGAGCCTTATCGGGTTGCCGTTCCCGTGGACGCGGATTCATTTTCCGCCGAATTTTTCTTCTCAAATATCAGACTCGCCTTGGCAATCGTGGAGGAGCGCCTGACGTCCCCTCATGGTTCGCCACGAGCCGCATAGCCACGGCCGTTACCTGGCCCACAATCTCAACGTCGTCCGGATAGGCAAATTGTCGGATCGTGCATCCCGAGAGCGGGTGGGGGATCAACGTAATCTGCGATCCGTGAACCTCGCACCACGCGCAAGCATACGAGTCCCTTAACTCAAGGAAATAGATCGGCCGGTCGAACTCCGTCCTCCAGTCCACCGCTTGCGAGCGTCTCGTCTGCGTGTCCACCTGTACGAACGATCCCGGCCGCAGGAGGGGATACATCGTGTAGTCGTCCAAGCCGATGTAGCCGTACTGGCAATGGCGAATGTCGAGGCTCTGGATGAAAGCGGCAGGCACCTCGCCCCAAACTTCAACCATCCGCGAAATCATGCCGGTCTGGGCGGGATCGAACCCCTTATCGAACCGCACCGGAAACATAACAGGCTTTTCCGGCTCAGGCGTTTCCAGAGAGACCAGATGCGTATTCTGAAGCGGGAAGGCGGCCCGGTACCGACTGCTGGCCGCGAGGTCCACGCCAAAAATCTCCAGAAGGTCGGAAAACTTGATCCGGTAAACGATGCTGAGGCTAAACAACTTATAGATGCTGGGGATGGAGTTCTTGTTCTCGAGCTGAGTGAGCCATGCGTTTGAGATGTAAAACTCTTCGTTGTGGTGGTCGTCGGCGATAATCCGGCTATATTCCTCTACCTCACGTGTGGTGATCCCCCTCCGGGTTCGTAGTTCGCGAAGCTGATCGCCCGTTCGTGGCTGCGGATCGACAACCTGCCTCTTCTCAGCTTCGCTGGGGTACACGGGGCCTCCTGATTGCATCGTGTGAGCGAGAGATTAGAGCTTTACTTCCGCGGAATCAATGACTGTGTGCGTCATTTACCGCTACTCCCCGAGGCGGCACAAAGGTCTGCTTCGTATACGAAGCATTCATCGGGAAATCGGAGGTTTTTCCCCTCTCAGAAACGGGGTTCCTTGCGTTGTTACGGAGCCTGAAACTTGCGTCGCCCGTTGCTCAGAGATGGACGTCGGCGCACGATAGCTGGCCGATTCTTCGACGGCCGCTGCGACCAAGCGCAGCGAGCGACCAGAGTGCGCTCCCGATTGCCACTTTCGCGTCACGCACGAGGAGCGATCTGGACGAAACGCCAGGAGCGTGACAAGCTGAATCCAAGCGGGACTCAAATGGACAATTCAAGTTCGTCAAAGGCTTCAGGCGAAGCGTTTTGGCGCGAACGTCGAAGCGTACCTCGGTATTCGCTGATCGCCGTTGTGGAAGTTGTCGAGTCGACCAGCGATACCCATCTTTCCGGGCGCGTGTCGGAGATCAGCCGAAAAGGTTGCTACATTGACGTTCTCAACGCGCTTCCACCCGGCACGGCCGTTCGGCTATGGATTTCGCGCGACGAGGGAACCTTCGAAACGCCGGGCAAGATCATTTACGCGCATCCAGGGATGGGCATGGGCGTGGGTTTCGTTGACACGCTGGATGTTCAGATGCAAGTCCTCGATGCATGGCTTGCCGATCTGGCCTCTTAACGGCGCCTCGCTGTACAAAAACCTGATCCGAAAAGTTATCTTGCTCTGCCTTGAAATCGCGTGCGGTAGAATCGATGAATCGTTTTTATGCCCAGGAGGAATTGAGATGGTCGGCTTCAGTGCCAGGACTCGTCAGAGCGGCAGCGTAACGATTGTCGATGTACGGGGAAGGTTCACTCTGATGGAAGGCCAAGCGCTGCACGATCTGCTTGCCGACCTGTTCCGCGACGGCCAGCGCAAAATTCTACTGAATTTCAGCGATGTTGCCTACCTTGACAGTTCCGGCATTGGGCAACTCGTGAGGGCTCTATACACAGCACAGCGTCAGGAGGCGGAGCTGAAGATCGTCGAGTTCAATTCTCGCGTACGCGAGGTTGTGAAGCTCACCAACCTGCATGAAATGCTTGGTGAGTATCCCAATGAGGACGCGGCGTTACTCAGTTTCTTGCAGGGCAACTGAGCCCCGATCACGGGCCGTCTGCCGGCCACTACGTGACGAATGGCGTGCCTCGTTCCGTCGCGCGGGAATGTGCCAGGAGGCATGCATCCCACGCGAATCGGGACCCGCGACCGACCCAAAACAGCAAAACGGGAATCGAGAACAGCAGAAATGCCCGGGCCGTCGGCTCGGGCGTCGCCACGGGCGGGGGAACAATGGAAAACGTCACGGTGCCGGAGTTCCGGCCAGTCGCGCAGTTAAAGCACGGAGTTCCGATCGACGACGTGAAATCTGCGACGCAACCTGAGCTCTCGCAGGAATACATGTAGATCCCCGCTTGACCAGTCCCATTTCCATTTCCCCCAGACAAGCCCGTATTAGCAATCGCATCGATGTCAAACTCGTCCGGTTGTCCCTGAACGCCGCCGATGGCGATGTAGCCCAAGCTGAAATTCACCGTGCAGCAGTTGAGCGGTCCGAGAGGCCCGGACGCCATGAATGAAACGCTTCCAGGCACAATCGTCGCCTCAAGATTGGCACTTTGGTCGAGGGAAACGTCGAGTTCAAATGAGCCGTTCAAGGTCTCGACGCATTGCCCGCCGCAGGCATTCGTGCCGTCGAATGTCACATTTGAAATGACTTGGTAATACGTGTCCGCATGCGAGGCGGGGACGCAGCCTGCGAAGATGAGAAAAGTGCACACAAGGATAGACTTACGC
>JBOGNK010000195.1:0-37010 GCA_050747085.1 Candidatus Acidiferrales bacterium | reverse complement strand
ACTCTGCATCAGCTTGCTATTCAGATCCTGCAATGTATTCGAAGGAACGCCCGCCGGCCACGCCTTCTGCAACGCTTTGTGATAGCGCTGCGCGGCGAGCGTGAGAGCGTCGGCAGCGTTGTCGAGCGGAGAGAAATCAAGATGAGGAGGAACTGTCTCGCGCGGCGGAGCGAACGTAGGATGGAGCGGATCACTGACGGCGCTGAACAAGCCTTCGTCGAGTTCCCGATTGCGCTCGATCGATTCATCGCGCTCGTTATCGGAGAGTTGCTTGAGCTGCTTGACGTACATGTTGACCGTATCGGCGAAATCGTTGAATTCGAACGGAAGCAGATCGGCGTCAGCGAGACGCATCACGGCTGTGCCTACGGTCTGCGACATGGTGCGACCGTACTCGAATGTCGGGTCGCCGAAATGCGTGTACCAGTAGAAATCGTCGTAGATCGAGTGATAGATGCCGCTGGGATCTTCACCGCCATAGCCGAGATTGAGCGACGGGATGCCGAGGTGGTCGACGAACACGGTGTAGTCGGTGCCCGAGCCGAGAGGGCTGATGCGCAGATCTTCGCGGCTACGGAGTTCTTTGCGTTCCTGGGCGGTATGCGCCAGGGAAATCGCGAGCAAGAGATCGCGGTCGTGGACGGAGATCTTCTTTTCGGGATCCGTGATATCGCGCGAGACGCCGTTGATGAAGTGTTCGAGAGTATGCGAGCCCTCGACGGAGAGATAGCCGCGACCGTTCGTATCGGTATTGAGGTAGGCGACGGCTTTTTGCTTGAGTTCGGCGTCGTGCTCTTCGCCCCATTCGGTCGAACCCAGGAGCATGGGTTCTTCACCGTCCCACGAGCAATAAATGATCGTGCGCTTCGGGCGCCAGCCTTGCTTCAAAAGTTCGCCGAGCGCGCGAGCTTCTTCGAGCAATGCGACCTGGCCGGCGGTGGGGTCTTCCGCGCCGTTTACCCAACCGTCGTGATGATTGCCGCGAATGACCCACTGGTCGGGAAATTCGGCGCCGGGAATTTTCGCGATCACATCATAGACAGGCTTGATGTCCCAGTTCGACAGGACTTTCAAATGCACTTTCGCCGCGCCGGGACCGACGTGATACGGAATGGGCAGAGAGCCACGCCAAGTCTCGGGGGCCATCGGACCGGTGAGTGCCGCGAGCAACGGTTGGGCATCACCGTAGGAAATGGGCAACGTGGGAATCTTGGTGAGTGCCGGATTGTCCTTGATTGGAAGGCGCTTGGCTTCAGGTGTCGCGCCGTAGCCGGGCGTGAGAGGATCTCCTGGCTGGCTGGAAGGAAAATCCATAACGCTGCCCCGCTGCACGCCTTGCGGCGGGCGCATCGGACCCTTGGGAAACACGTCCTCTGTGTAGTAGCCATCGTCGCGCGGGTCGGAATAGATGAGGCAGCCGACGGCGCCGTGCTCAGCCGCGACTTTGGGCTTGATGCCGCGCCAGGACTCTCCGTAACGCGCGATCACAATGGCGCCTTTCACCGACACGCCGAGACGCTGGAGTTCGTCATAGTCCCGAGGCAGGCCGTAGTTGACGTAGACGAGCGGGGCGGTGACGTCGCCGTCAGCGGAATAGGCGTTGTAAGTGGGCAACTGTTCGCTTTGCTGATCCGATGTAGGATCGCCGGGGACCGGAGGCTCCTGGAGCTTGGCGACGTATGTGGTGGGCGAGACAAGTTCGAGGGCACGCTCTTTTGGGGTAGGAAAAAGAACGTTGAAGGTTTCGATGTGCGCGTCCCAGCCCCACTGTTTGTAGTGGGCGAGAATCCATTCAGCGTTCTGCTTGTCGTACGGAGTACCTACGTTATGCGGATGCGCGCTGAGGTATTGCATGTAGTCGCGCTGATTCTGCGGGCTGGGAATCGCGTCGAAGGTTTTTTCCCACTGGCGCTCCGCCGTGGAACTCTGCGCCGTGAAACCTTGCAAGGATTTTTCGTCGGCGCTGATCGGAATCGAAAAGAAGAACAGGAGCACTACGCTAAGGATGGCTAGCCGTCGCACGATTACCTCCGTTACGGAAACAGAAAGGGAAAATGGAAAAGAGCGTTCAGTTACTTCCCTTTTGTCTTTTAGTTGAACAGCCGATCGTCGAAAGCGCGCAAAGATTACAGCAAATCGAATTGGAAAGCCAAGGGACTTCGGTTTTTTCGGCAAACGGTTCGTTCGGGAAAGAAACAGCGGCAGCAACTCGCCGCGGCGGGCAGGCTGTCGCACTCCAAAGCGGCCTGCTGCCGCACAGCAACACCCATACACAAGTGACGCGGTGCTTCGTCAATGCACAGGCGAAGGCGGCCGTGCCACGCAAGCAAAAACGGCGCATATAGCTCGCGTCAACGCGACGAGGACTCGAGTTCCGCGGCGGCGGAGTTGATCAAAGCTGTCTCCTTGTCGAGAACAGCGGCGATGCGAACGATCTCCGAATTGGCTTCGTCCCAGTGGTCCTGCTCGACCGCTTCGCGCACGCCGGGGATCGTCTTAGCGCCGTAGCCCGAATAGACGCCGGGTGCGTCCACCATGTGCTTGTACCAACCGCGGCGGAGAAGACCTTCCTTCGTCGTCAAGTCGTGCTCGCTCTGCATCAGCTTGCCATTGAGATCCTGCAACGTGTTCGAAGGGACGCCGGCCGGCCACGCCTTCTGGAGCGCCATGTGGTAGCGCTGCGCAGCGACCGTCAGAGCGTCAGCGGAGTTATCGAGCGGAGCGAAGTTGAGATGCGGAGGAATTTCCTCGCGCGGCGGTGCAACGGTGGGCGCAGTGGGATTGTTGATCGCCGTGAACAGACCCGCGTCGAGTTCCTTATCGCGCTCGATTGCTTCGTCGCGCTCGTTATCGGAGAGTTGCTTGAGCTGCTTGACGTACATGTTGATCGTGTCCGCCAAGTCGTTAAATTCGAACGGAAGGAGATCGGCGTCCGCAAGGCGCATCACCGCTGTACCTACCGTCTGCGACATGGCGCGACCGTATTCAAATGTGGGATCGCCGAAATGCGTGTACCAGTAGAAGTCGTCGTAGATCGAATGATAGACGCCGGCAGGATCTTCGCCGCCATAACCCATATCCAACGACGCGATTCCGAGATGGTCGAGGAACACGGTGTAATCGCTACCGGAACCGAGCGGCCCGATGCGCATGTCCGCGCGGCTCCAAAGTTCCTTGCGCTCCTGGCCGGTCTTAGCCTGGGAAATTTCCCGCAACTGGCTGCGACGTCCAACGGAGATGTGCGTTTCGGGATCGGTGATATCGCTTGCAACACCGGTGACGAAATGGTCGAGGGTCGGCGAGCCGCCAACTCGCAGATAGCCGCGACCGTTCCCGTCCGTATTGATGTAAGCAACTGCGTTTTCTTTCAGTTCCGCGTCGTGCTCTTCGCCCCACTCGGTTGAGCCCAGCAGACCGGGCTCTTCGCCGTCCCACGCGCAATAAATGATCGTGCGCTTCGGACGCCAGCCTTGCTTGACGAGTTGGCCTAGAGCGCGGCCTTCTTCCATTTCGGCTACCTGCCCGGCAAGCGGATCGTCCGCGCCGTTCACCCATCCATCGTGGTGATTTCCGCGAATGATCCATTCATTCGGAAATTGGGCGCCGGGAAGTTTCGCGATCACATCGTAGACGGGCTTGATGTCCCAATTCGACATCACGCGAAGGTGAACCTTCGCCGCACCCGGTCCGACGTGATAGGTAATGGGCAGCGATCCACGCCAATCCTGCGGCGCGACTGGGCCGGTGAGAGCGGCAAGCAGCGGCTGCGCGTCGCCATAGGAAATGGGAAGCACGGGAATCTTGGTGAGTGCGGGATTGCCCTTGATTGGAAGACGCTTCGCATCGGCTGTTGCGCCAATGCCCGGCGTAAGCGGATCGCCCGACTGCGTTGTGGCAAAGTCCATGACGCTGCCGCGCTGCACGCCTTGCGGCGGGCGCATCGGTCCCTTCGGAAATACGTCCTGAGCGAAATAGCCGTCATCGTGCGGGTCAGAGTAGATGATGCAGCCTACGGCGCCATGCTCGGCAGCCAGTTTGGGCTTCACGCCGCGCCATGAACCTCCGTATCGCACAATGACGATGGCGCCCTTTACGGAAATGCCGAGGCGCTGCAGTTCATCGTAGTCGGAGGTCACACCGTAGTTGACGTAGACGAGTGGCGCGGTGACGTCGCCGTCGGCAGAATACGCATTGTAGGTCGGCAACTGCTCGCTCTGCTGATTTGAAGTTGGATCAACAGCAAAGGGTGGTTCTTGCAGCTTTGCCGTGTAGTGCGTCGGCGCGATTAGCTCGACGAGGCGATCTTTCGGCGTCGGGAAGAGCACGTTGAAGGTTTCGATGTGGGCGTCCCAACCCCACTCCTTATAGTGGGCGAGAATCCATTCGGCATTTTCCTTGTCGTAGGCGCTACCGACGTTATGGGGGCGCGCCGAGAGGTGCTCGAGATAATCGCGCTGATTCTGAGGACTGGGAATCGCGTCGAAGGTCTTCTCCCACTGGCGCTCTGTCGAGGAGCTTTGGGGCGTGAAGCCTTGCAAAGACTTCTCGTCGGCGCTGATCGGAATCGAAAAGAAGAATAGAAGCACTACGCTAAGGATGACTAGCCGTCGCACGCGATTGCCTCCGTTTGGAAAAGAGAAAAGGCAAAACTGAAAAGAGCGTTCGGCTGTTTCCCTACTGCCCTTTCAGTTGGATATCTGCCCGTCGAAAGCGGGCAAAGATTACAGCAACCGAAGTGGAAAGCCAAGAGGGTTCGGTTTGGAAAAAAGAAAAGGGAAAAGAGAGAATGGCCATCCCGAATTTCAGTTTTTGGCCGCGAACCAGTTTATTGCCATAGGTAGAATGCGTGTTCTGGTCTGCGGGCCACATCCGCGGCCCGCAGGCGAGGCTCAAATTACGGAATGCGAGTACCGGTGGACGAGTTCCCTTGTAGTTGGTGCCGCGAGTAAAGCTCTATGGATGCGGCTGCCGGTCCGATCATCTGGGAGCGGCGGAGCGATGACCCGACCAAGATGCTAGAACCTGTAGACCATGCCAGCGGAGATTTTGGGGCTCAGCTGATAGGTGCCGAAATAGGTTGAACCGATCATGTCGGCCCCCGCCCGAATGGCATAGCGTGCGTGAGACAAATTGAGGTCGGCGCCGAGACCCACCTCGTAGGCGAATGCGCCTTGGCCGCCGTAGGAGGTCTGCGGTGTGAAGTGCGTCGCGCCAGCTAACGCGTGAGCCCAGATGAAAACGTTATGGTGGAAGGGCGCAACCCGAACGCGAACGCCGCCCAATCCGAGCAGGAACCGGGCTTGATAAGGAGGCTGGTTACCCAGCGTAAGAACGAACTCGCCGTCGCCGCCGATCCAGGGCCTAGGGTAGTACTGGATCGAAAAATTCAGACCGTTCATGCTGGTGGTTGTGCCGGGAACTTCGTAAAAGCGGAACCACGTGTAGCCGGCATACGCTTCAAAATTAAAGACGGGCCGAACGCCGTACACTCCCTGCGGCGGAGGATCTGCGGAGGCGCTGGCCTCCGGGCTCGCAGTTGGACTTGGAGCGAGGTCAAACGACGAACTCGACGCGGGCGAGGTCGGTGATACGGCAGAAGCCGAAAATGGATTGCTGCCGAGCGACAGATTGCTGTTCGCCGGCGTGGCGGCTTCCGCGAAAGAGAAATCTGAGCTGGGAACGTTTTGCGAAAATTGCTGTGCGAATGTGCTGATCCCAAGCAGAAAGACTGCCGACAGCACGAGAACGGCCTGTCTCATCGCCTATCTCCCCCTGAGGTCCCGCTGCGCTACCCTGTTGCAATCGTACTGCTGGTCCAGTTCCCCCCTACTTCAGAATACCTAAGAAAATCGGCCTATGGGCCAAATCTTTAAAGGAGAAGCGCGGAATGTTTAAACAGTTAGATGGGCCCCAGGGGGGATGCCGATAAGTCCTGCCGGATGAAGGCGTCCACTAAACGCTTGATCTGACTCCGCATACCGCAAGTGAGCTAGGTTCGTAAGAGCCCCAGGAATTGGCGCGGATCGTTGGCGAAGCCTGGGAAGACGGCGGCTAAGTTGCTGTCGCCGAGATGCTTCGAGATGATTTCCCCAAGGACGCTGCGATAGTCGGTGGTGACGGCTAGGTCGCGGTCCTGGTGCAACTGGCCCTCGCTCATACCGGGCCAGCGCGTGTAGATCTTGCCGCCTTTGATGCCGCCGCCCATGACGAACATGCAATTGGCGTGGCCATGGTCGGTGCCACGGTTACCGTTTTCGTGGGCGGTGCGGCCGAATTCGGACATGCTGACGAAAACGATGTCCTCCATGCGGTCGCCCATATCCTGATGGAAGGCCGCGAGTCCCTGCCCGAGATCACGGAGCAGGTTTGCGAGCTGGCCCTGGACGCCGCCTTCGTTGACATGGTTGTCCCAGCCCCCGCTATCGAGGAACGCGACTTCGAGACCAACGTTCGCTTTGAACAGCTCGGCGATTTCCATGAGGCTGCGGCCGTAGCGGCTTTTCGGATATTGAGCGCCGTTTTCCGGCTGATAGGCGTCCGGATTGATTTGCTTGAGCTGATCGACCGCTTCGAAGGTTTCCTGGCTGACGCCGCGCATCGCCTCGTCGACTGTTTGCGCGTACATGGCTTCGAATCCGCCTTCGGTGATCTGAGGCGGGCCGTACATACGGAACTGCTTCAGGTCGGGGATTGCGATCGCCGAGGCCTTCCCCTGCATCGTCAGCGGGAGGTACGGACCGAAGGCAACAGCGCGGAACGGAGATGCCTTGTCTTCCGCGGCGGTTTGGAGAGCTCGATTCAGCCAGCCGTCTTCTGTGGATTTCACACCTGGCGTTCCGGACTCCATATAATCCTGCGCGTCGAAATGCGAGCGCGTGGGATCCGGCGAGCCGACGGCGTGGATGACGGCGAGTTGTCCGTTTTGAAAGAGCGGCACAAGCGGCGCAAGGCTAGGATGGAGCCCGAAAAACCCATCGAGGTCGAGAGCGACGTTTATACTGCCGCTGCGTGGCTGAGGGATCGCGATGGTTGGGCGCAAGGCATAGTAATTCGGTTCGCCGAACGGGACGACGACGTTGAGGCCGTCCATCGCGCCGCGTTGGAAGAGCACGACAAGCTTCTTTTTGCCGGCGGCGGTGCTTGCAGCGACGGCGCGCTGCAAGAATGACGGGAGCGCGGCCATGCCGAGCATGGCAATGCCGCTGGATTTGATGAAGTATCGGCGAGAGATTTTCATGGCGGTGCTCCCTTTAACCAACCCAGCGGCTAAAGCCGAAGCCAGGTGGGCCGGTCGACGGTACGACTGAAGTCGTACCCTGACACGAAAGGACCTGTATGACACTGCAACGCATCGGGCGCAGCAAGCAGCGCCCTACGAAACGATCGAAAGACGCCGGCGAGACGCCCTTCGTCTCCCGCTCCTTTCGCCATAACGCTCAGGGCAAGCAGGACAAGCCGGCGCTGCTACACCACAGCGCGCTGAACGGGTCAGCGGCGCTGAAATTCGGGTGCGCCGAGGACCAAGCCTGCGATCAATCCTTCATTGACGTGCTTCACGGGATCGTCGAGCCGCGCCTGCAAGACGCGGGGATCGTTCAGACGGGCCTCGAGAACTTTCGCCGTGGTGGGCGCCACTTCCCGGTCCAAGAAAACGTTGAGAGCCTGCGATAGGGCGATGTTCGGATCGGTTTCGGCATTCGGCCCAAAGATATCTTTCAAATTGACTTCGGCTCCGGCCAAGCGATCGGTGCCGAACGCGAGGGCGAAATTCAACCGATTGAGGAGGGCGCCGGAATTGACCCACATGTCCGACTTATCCGAATAGCCTGTGGGCGGCTGGCATTGGAACGGCGGCTCGCCCATACGCCCGACCCACTGGACAAGAGGCAGTGTGACTTCAACGTCGGCGTTCAAAGCTCGCGCGGTGCTGGACACGAGTTCGAATGGCGTTTTCACTTTGGCGCGATATGTGGCCTTCGACCAAAACTCCGGCGAGTAAATCATCGACTTGAGGACGGCGCTAATGTTTCCTCCCGAGGATTGCCATTCGCTCGCCATGCGGTCGACGAGCGCAGGAGGAGGATTGTCCGCAACGAAATATTCGGCGAGTTCGAGCGAAACGTGATGCGCCGTGTGCGGATCGGCGGCGAGCATCTCGAGCGCTTTCTCGCCTTCTTTCATTCCACCGCCATGGAAGGTGCGGCCCATGACGACTTCTTTCTGTTCGGCGTGGATATGGTCATTGAAGAAGAAGTCGGCATCTTTGCGTGGGCCGCGAATCGTCCAGCCGGTCATGATCTCGGCCATGTTGACCACGTCCTGCTGCGTGTAGCCGGCATCGACGCCGATCGTGTGCAGCTCCATTACTTCCCGGCCGTAATTTTCGTTCAGGCCACGATCCTGCTGTTTCGGACGGCCATTTGCGCCTTGCATTCCATAGGGCGGGGGTGCCATTCCGAACCGCGTGTAGTAGCGTTGGCGACGCATGGCGCGTTGTTCCTCCGCCTGTTTGATGGCGGCGGGATCGGCGCTGAGCCAGTTATCGAGATAAAACAGCATCGCGGGACTTTTCGCAGTTGCGAGAAGCAGATCGTTGAACTTGCCCATCGTGTGCGGGCGAATGGTGTCGCGAACGTAAGACGTGAGCAGCCACTTATCGGCGCCCTTGTTGGCATAGACGTTGAAGTGGTTAAACCAAAAGTCTTCCATTACTGCTTCGAGCTGGCGATCGCTGTAGATGGCGCGGTCCATTTTGGCCATGGCGAGCTCAGCGATAATGCGATTCGGTCCGACGAGCCGGGCGAGTTGGACGTTGGCGCGGTCGAAATTATCGTTGCCGGTGGGGAGCATTTCGGCGACGGATTCCTGGCGATTCTGCTGCATCTGCTGCTTATATTCGTCCTTCGTGACCCCTTCCCTTTTGGCAGCCTGGGCGGGCGGCGGGAAGTCGTTGAGCAACTGCTGCGATGACATGCTGAGAGTTGAATAACGCGCGAGGCGCTTATCGAGCGCGGAATCGTCGAGCGAAGCTGGATCAAGCTGTTGGTCGATCCATTTTGCCAGACCCATTTGTTTGATTTGCTCTACCTCACCGGGACGCGGGCCGTAGGCGAGACGATTCAACGCGTGAAGGATGGCCTGATCCTCGGTGAGGTCGGTGATCGGCAGATCGCCCTTGAATTCTTTGGGCAGAACGATTCGTGCAGGAGAATTCTTGGCGGCTGCGCCGTTCGAGACGCCACGAGGCGCGGCGAAGCCGGCAGTCGCGACGAGTGCGATCACGATTGCGGCGGCAACGATCGAGGCACCGGCGAAGTCGATCCTGCGCGATCGCAAGGCCGCACGGCATCGCGCTGATTCAGTCGCAGCCGATTGCCGTTCAGAGGACGGTCGCCAGCCCGACACTTGTTTCAGAGCCATGTGAGAAACTTAAACCCGAATGGACGAGAAAAGTTGCTGTGAGGCAACCGGGTCAACCGAGATGATAGCTCATCCAGGGGACTGTGTTAACGAAGGACGCCACGCACAATTCGGCACGGACCTCAGGGTTAAAACCCCTTATAAAGAGACAAGCGCTTATGTCGGAGCTGAAGCTCCGACCCCCTAAAGATCCGACTCTCCGCGAATGCTGGAGGTCAACCGTTGCCTTCGCCCTTTAGCTGACCGAGAAGGAATCGAAGGCGCTGCTCGTCGTGCGGGGAGATGCTGGTGATCTCGACTCCCATTCCGTTTTCCGCCACATGGCGGACGGTGCATTCGGAATCGAAGGCGGCAACGGGGTCGTCGAGCCGGAGGGCAAGAACGGTTCCGGGCGGCTCGGGTTTTTCGGTGCGAATGAACATGCCTCCGAGGCCGATCACAGTCACCGTTCCCTCAAAGGGCGGACCGCCATTGTTTGCGTGCACACGCATCGCGTGGCCGGAAGGCACCAAAATACGCTGATGACGCCGTAGATCGAGCTTGTCCATGCTTTATGTTCTTTTACGTGCGTGAGCGCGGCCGGCGCGATTAGCGCGCGGCACGAAAGCCGTCGAGGCTCCAAATGTCCTGGCCCTCGTCATGGCAAAGCACGTAGAAATTGCCGTCGTCGGCACGCACCCGAAAATAGGTGGCTTGAGGGGAATACCACCGGCCATCAAGCTCCTGGACCTCAAAGGTGCGCCCGCGCATAACAAAGCGCAGAGGCCGCTCATCGGCACGATGCCCCGCATAACACTCGACGCGCATAACGCTCATCGCCGCTCCGCGGGGTGGAAGGTCCACCGCAAACGTCTACTACAAACTTAGTGTACCATTGTTTGATTGACGTGGAGCTGATTTCATCTCACCAGTGACTCCCCCGCCATTAAGTTTCAACGGGAACACAAGCCCGCGCGACGGCCGACTACGGGGCTGACTTTCTTGCAGAGCTACGTTCCTGTATCTTCGAGTCCGCGAAAATGACTCACCTGATCACGCTGAACAGCCGCCAATGACGCTGAAATTTCGTGTAAATTATCGGCTGGTGTTCCTGGTGCTTTTGCTTGGCGGCTTGACCGCACGGGAGATCGCGCTGGAGCTTCGTCCCACGTTTCTGCGTCCTGGCCTGCACCTTTTCGCCTATGTCGGAAACACGTCTGACGGGACTGTAACCGCGATTGACTTGATCAAGCTAGCAGCCGTTGCCACGATTCCCGTCGGCCCAACGCCAACGGGAATCCGTGCGCACCCCACTCGAAAGGAAATTTGGGGGCTCAGCTCCGCGGGTGGGTATGCGTGGGTTCTCGATGCGAAGTCGAGTCGCGAGGTAGCCCGAATTTCAGTCGGCGCGCAGCCATACGCGCTCGATTTTTCACCCGACGGATCCAGAGCGTACGTGGCGGCGTCCGGGTCTAATACGGTGGTCGCGATCAACTGTGCGACGCGCCAAGTGATTGCGCGCGGCCGTGCGGGGCGGGGGCCATGGATCGCACGCGTGTCGCCGGATGGCAAGCTGCTCGTTGTGTCGAATCACGACGACTCGACAGTTTCGATTCTCGATGCGTCGACGCTCGAATCGCTTGCAGTTGTGAAGGTGGCGCCGCATCCGGAGCAGGTCGTAATTCTGCCGGATTCGTCCAAAGCATTTATCAGCTCGGGCACAACGGACCAAATCTCAGCAGTGGATCTGAAGCGCAAAGTGCTGTTGACGAATATCGTTCTGGGCGGCCGAGCCGATGATCTGATCCTGAAGCCGGACGGAGGCGAACTTTTCATTCCGTCGAGCCAAGTGCACGGACTGCTGATTGTGAACACGCAGAGCAACGAAGTAGCGCAGTTCCTGGTGCTGGGAATGTCGCCAACGGAGGGAGTCCTGGCGGCAAACAACGGCATGCTCTACGTTTCCGACACCGCGGGGGGAGACGTGGTGCCCGTCGCGATTAATTCGCGCCAAATCACGCATCCGATTCCCGTTGGGCAGGCACCGGGCGCGTGCGCGCTGACTCCTGGTGGCGACGAACTCCTCGTCATCGATGCTGGATCGGATGACCTTGCCGTGATTCGCACGCGAACGGGGGCACCGGCGGAAGGCACGCTCGACCCGCCAGCGGGACCGATGACGCTGATACCGCTGGGAGGCAAGCCGAGGGATTTGACGATTAAGCTGTTCTGAAAGTCGGAGGTAAAGGAGATAGAGGAGCGGACGGTGCCGGGCTGAAGGCCCCGGCGCTACATTTACACCTTAAAGACCACTAGCTGAACGGTCGCGTTGCTACGTCGGCATTTTGAGGAAGAAATAGACGGCGAGAAAACTGAAGATGGCGTCGGGAGCCCACCCGGCGAGAACGGCTGGGAGCAAGCCGACAGTGACCATTGACTCGAGAAGCGCAGCAGCAGCGCGGTAAGCAATGCCGATGCCCACAGCAAGCGCGAGCCCGCCGATCGCTCCGCGCGTCCCCACCATGAACGCGAATGGCGCGCTGAGGCAGACGATGATCGCGGCGATCAGCGGATATGCAAATTTCTCCTGCCACTGGACGCTGAGCCGCGAAGTATCGAAGCCTGCCTGACGCAAGCCCTTGATATACGCGCTCAACTCGCGCCAGTTCATCTGGTCGGATTCCAAAACCTCGCGGCGGAAATAGCTGGGCGGCTCGGAAAGCTCCGGGAGCGAGTAGGCGCGGAACGGCGTGTAGCGGCTGACCTGGCCGTTTTGGAAATCGCGAATCCAGCCACCGGTGAGAATCCACGTGTTTTCGGACGAATCCCATGAAGCACGGTTGGCGAACACCCGGCGTTGGATCTGGAAAGTCTCGGGATTGAGTTCGAAGACATTTAGACCGCCAAAGAGCTGGGCTTCGGGATCGAAGAATTCATAGTTGTAGATTTTCGCGTTCTCGCCAAAGATCCACTGATGAGCGGGCTGGAAGTAGGTTTGCGGCGGGCGTCCCTTGATTTCGTTGCGCAAAGCATCCTGGCGCTGGTTCGCATAAGGCAGGAACGTTTCGCCCATCGCGAACATTCCACCGGCAACAAGGCAGCCAGCCAAACCGAGCGGTAGAATCAATCGATACAGGCTGATGCCACTTGCTTTGATCGCGATCACTTCGTTGTTTTTCGCGAGCACAGCCAGCGTGATCAGCGTGGCGACCAGAGCAGCGAGGGGCGCGAGCACGTAGATCATGTACGGGATGAGGTAGCGGAAATAACTAAGCACCACAACGATGGAGACGTGATTCTTTGAGATGTCGCCGAGGAGATCGAAAAGAGTGAAGGCGTCGAAGATCAGGACGAAGCCGACGAGCAGCACAATCAGGTAATAGAAGAAGCGTTTCAGAAGATAGATGTCCAACAGGAGCGGGAAACCGAGCGTTCGTTTAACCACCCTGGTTCGGAGTTTCGAGGCGTAGTGGGCGACCACCGTCGCGCCATTGAGCACCGAGCCATTCTTCGCGCCGTTACTGCCGCCGTTTCCGACGGATCCGTTGCCAACTGGCACAGGGACGCCATTTGCGTAGCCGGTACGCAATTGCGTTCCGCGGCGGCGAAGCGAATCGAGCCACGCGAGCACGCGGCTCGGACGGCGAATCTGTTCGATGCGTCGAAGGAAAATAATGCCGACGATGGCGGCGACAATGTCGGCGCCCCAGATACCCAGCCAGGGAGGCAGCTTGCCCTGCCGGGCGAAGTGATCTCCGGTGACGAAGATGAAGTAATAGCCACCAATCAGAACGAGCGTGAGAATCATTCCCGTTGCGCGGCCGCCGCGGCGAGGTCGAACGCCAACGGCGATGCCAAGGAGCGCAAATACGAGACACGCGACGGGAAACGCGAAACGGCGCTGGAGTTCGATGCGCGCAGCCCGCCAAGCCGGGCCATTGGCGGATGCGAGCAGCGCGAATAACGATTTCTCCGCGTCCGTTGCAGACGGAGCTAAGGCCGCGTTGGCCGAGCCGGAGGGTTTCGATAGGTCGATTGGGATGTCTGTGACGCCAAACGTGGTGATGTTGTAGCGATCAGGCCTGCGCGGATCGTATGCCTGAGTGGAACCGGACCCCAGGCGGATTTCGATTTGGTGCCGGCTGGAAGCAGCGGAGATCGAGGCGTCCTGGGCTGTCGTAATGCTTGTCGTGCGTGAATCCCCAGACGAAGCGAGGAAAACGCCGCGCCAATGCGTGGCGGCAGCGCTGACGTCCTGCACGTATAATACCCAGCCGGGAAAACGCTCGTCGAAGATGCGAGGTTGCACGGCGAAGGGCGCTTGCGAAGAGAGAATTTGTCCCTCGAGACCGCGGAGCGTGCGTACCGCCAGGGGGCTGAGCCAAAGCGTGATGAACAGCGCGGCCGACGCGAATCCCGCGGCAACGTATCCGATCGGGACGAGCAAACGTCGCAGGCTGACTCCGCAGGCATGAAGCGCAACGATCTCGCTGTCGGCCGAAAGGCGGCCGAGTCCAATCATGACGCCGACAAGAACGGCCATGGGAATGGAAAAGACGAGTACCGGCGGCAAGATAGAGACGAATAGAAGGGTGATTGAGCCTACGCCCCCGGCGCGCCGAGCGATCAGGTCCATCAGGCGGACCAGTTGCGGGACAAAAAAGACGAATGTGAAGACGGCCAGTCCCAGCAATGAGTGGGTAGCTACTTCACGGGCGATGTAGCGATCGAGGATGCGCATCTTCGCGCGGCGAAATGATAGCACGGGCGTTTGGATGCGGCGATGTGAGTTAACGATCGAGTTTCTGAAGGGGTCGTCGGGGTGGAGACGGCGGCGATGCGGTTGGCGGTGCGATTTGTCGAGTCTCTGGAACTGAGAAACAGGGAGATCGGGCGAGGGTTGCATGCGTTGTGCCGAATGATGGGCTTAAAAGGCAGCCCCCGGTCGAGAGCCTCGATTTGGATAAGACCGCGCTGAATAACGATGCTGGTAAAAGGGAGGACGATGGACTGGAAGGCCAAAGCTGAAAATCAGTTAGAGCGGCTGTGCCATACGGGAGGGCCAGAGCTTTGAGTCGAGTGAACCTGGTGATGCTGTGGCACATGCACCAACCGCAGTACCGCGATCCATCAACCGGCCGTTACGTTTTGCCGTGGACGCGCTTGCACGCGACGAAAGATTACTGGGGCATGGTACGGGTGCTGCAGGAGTTTGCGGGCGTGCATGCGACGTTCAATTTCGTGCCCCTGCTGGCCGCGCAAATCGAGGAGTACGCTGGGGGCAACTTCCGCGAGCCCTGGTACGAGATCGTATTCGCTCCGGCGGAGGGCTTGCGTCCGGATCAAAAACGCGAGGCGCTGGAGCGTGCCTTTCACGTCAACCAGAATTTCCTGCAACGCTGGCCGCGATTTGCGGAATTGCGCGACGCGGTGCAGTCGCGCGGAGCGGAGGCGTGCGCCGTGCAGTTTGGTTTGCGCGATTGGCGCGACTTGCAGGCATTATCTCAGCTAGCCTGGATGGACGAAGAATATTTGACGAAAGATCCGGTAGTCAGCGGACTGGCCGCAAAGGGACGTGATTTCACGGAAGAAGACAAGGTCGCGCTGCGCGAAAAGCAGCAGGAACTGCTCAACTTGGTCCTTCCCGAGTACCGAAAAGCCGCGGAGCGAGGCCAGATCGAAGTATCGACGACACCGTATTACCATCCGATTTTGCCGTTGTTATGCGATTCGGACATTGCGCGCGTTTCGAATCCGCATACTCCCCTGCCCCACCCTGCGTTCCGGTATCCAGACGATGCTCGCGAACATTTGGTTCGTGCGCGCGCGTTGCATGAACGGGTTTTTGGGCAGCCACCGACGGGATTATGGCCGTCGGAGGGATCAGTCTCCGACGAAGCATTGGAAATTGCGATGGGGCTGGGCTTCCGTTGGTTTGCGACGGATGAAGGCGTTCTGGGGCGAACGCGCAATATCGGTTTCTGGCGCGACGCAAGCGGTTATCCGGAGAACGGGCCGGAATTGTACACGCCGTGGCGGCTGCGGCGAGGTCAAGGCGAGATGACGGGATTCTTCCGCGATCACTACTTGTCTGATCTGGTCGGATTCGTGTACAGCCGGATGGAAGCAGGCGCGGCCGCCGAAGACCTGCATCGACGCATTCGCGCGATCGGAGACCGCGAACCACCGGGGCGCACGGCTACCGTCAGCCTGATCCTTGACGGCGAGAATGCATGGGAATTTTATCCAGGCAATGGCCGCGAATTCCTGAGACAGTTCTACCGGCGGATTCAGAACGATCCCGAGATATGCGCTTTGACGGCGACAGAAGCGCTGGAAGCGATGCCGGATCAGCCTGCGCTGCAAGGAATCTTTCCGGCGTCGTGGATCGGAGCAAACTTTGATGTGTGGATCGGCGATCAAGAGGACGTTCGCGCCTGGGATTTATTGCGTGACGCGCGTGACGCGTATGCGCGTGGGGCGCAGCGCGCCGAACATGGATTGCCGCACGATCCTGGTGAATTGGGGCGAGCGTACGAATCACTTCTGGCGGCTGAAGGAAGTGATTGGACGTGGTGGTACGGGCCGCAGCATGCGTCGTCGAACGACGCGGAATTCGACGCGCTGTTTCGCAAGCATTTGACCGAAGTGTACGCGGCTCTGGGGGAACAGTCGCCGGACGCGCTATCGCACCCGATCAAACGCGCGCCGGAGCGAGCGCTTCGCGAGGCGCCGCTTGCATTTCTCGACGTAAAGATCGACGGGCGAGAAAGCAGCTATTTCGAATGGCTCGGCGCAGGCTTCTATGCCGCGGAACGACAGAGTTCGGCGATGCACGGGCGCGTGTTCGCATTTGGCGATTTCTTCTACGGCTTCGGACCGACGAGACTTTTTCTGCGCATCGATCCCGTAGCGGAAACGCTGGCTGAGATGCCGGATTTCGAGCTGCGAATCACGTTATGGGATTCGCGCGAGACGCGAATCACGTTGATTGTGGAGCAGAGCAAGCTGAAGGGATGCGTGGTTGAGCAGGCCGGCGCGTGTCTCCTGAAACCGGAGGCCGTGGTGCAAGCGGCGTACGGAAAAATAATTGAAGTCAGCGTGGCGCGGGAATTGCTCGACGTGCACGACCGCCGCGAATTGCTGCTGCGCATTGCGCTGAATGAGGCGGGCCTGCCTGTGGATGTGATGCCCTCGGAAGGGATGCTGCCGATCGCACTGGACGAAGAGAATTTTGCATGGAATACCGGCGGAGAAACAAAGGAAGCTAACGAGGTATAGGAACAAAAGAAAGTGACCGACCATAACGTCGCCGTCAGATCATTGTAAGGAGGCGCAAGGAGTAAGGAGGCGCAAGCCGAGCAAGCGGAAGCTTCCCGCGAAAGCGTGGCAAATCCCTTCCGCCTGCTGCCAATCGCCCCGGCCGAGGTCATATACCTTCCTTCTTATATAGCAAAACAGTATTGACATTTGGATTTGACGGACGGATAGTCTGCGCGTCTGTCCACATGCAAGGGGCTTCCCGCAAAAACGGAAACTGGGGATCGACAACTACTAATTGCAGTTAGCTCGCAATGAGCTGCCCAACGCGAGAGCGGCGGTAAAGCCGGCTTTTGCAGGAGGGCCTAAACGATGGCCGAGCGTCACTGGATGCGTGTTGCTGTGCCCTGCCTGATCATGTTTGCAGCTCTCTCCGCTGTAGCACAATCCCCGAAAAACACGGCGAAAGCGAAACCCAATTCGCCGGGCAAGCATGCCCGAATGCGAACCGTGCGAGTTAACGCGGACGGATCGAGCCGCGGATCGCAGCGATTCTCGATTCCATTGGCGTTTGAGCCCGGCGTGCCTGACTCAAGGAGTGCGAACGCTGGGGCGCAATTCGTCGCGCGCGGGGCAAAGATGGACATCGCGCTCACGAACCAAGGGATTGAGTTGAGTGCGCGAGGAAACTCGACTTCGGATTCACACTCCGCGACTGCGTCCGTGCGATTTGTCGAAAGCGGCATTCGGGCACAGACGAACGGGGATCTGCAGTGGAAAGGTGTCCAACGGCTGCGCGGTGAAACGAATTACCTGCTCGGAAACGATCCGGCGAAGTGGCGGACGCACGTTCCGCGTTACGCACGCGCGGAAGCAATCGAAGGCATGACTGAGGTTTCGGTGTATACGCGAGGAGATGCGATTGAATACGACTTGCGCGTACCTCCGGGCAGCGACGCGCCTCGCATTCGGCTGGCAGTTTCGGGCGCACGTCGCTTCCGTTTAGATAACAATGGCAATTTGGTTCTGCGAATCGGCGGCGCCGAATTTCGTATGAATAAGCCTATCGTCTATGAAGAGACTGCACTCTCAAGCAATGCGTACGGCGCCGATGCATCACCGAGGCGAGCGGAACGTTTCGCAAGCTCTGAGTCGCGGCTGTCCGTCAAACGGACTCTTGAGGGCAGCTACATGTTTGAAGCTGACGGAACGGTAGGATTCCACATCACTCGACGTGATCCTCGCGCGACGCTTGTAATCGATCCGACGATCTCGCTCGCGTATTCGAGCTTTCTTGGCGGTACGGGAAGCGAGATGGCGAATAGCATCGCCAGCGATTCGTCGGGAAACGTCTATATCGCCGGAACGACTACGTCGCCCACCACCTTTCCCAAAACTGCGAGTGCGCAACTCGGACCCGGCCTGCCTGCGAGTAGTGGCTCAGGCAGCACGGCCAGAGAACTCTTCATTGCCAAAGTCGATCCGACGCAGGCGGGCGCGAACTCACTGGTTTATCTGACTTTTCTGGGGGGCACCACAGACCAAGCAGGCGGGCTGATTGCAATTGACAGTGCGGGCGACGTGGCAATCACGGGCACGACATCGTCGGATGACTTTCCCGTGACGGACACCAGCGCACGGACGACGGGAACGAACGACACAATTATCAGCGAGATCGATCCCACGGGAAGCAAGCTGCTCTATTCGACGGTCTTTGGCGGAAGTGGTGTGGAGTCCCAACAGAATGCGGGCGGAATCGCGCTCGATTCGACCGGAGATATTTTCGTCGCGTCCGATACCAATTCGCCGGACCTGCCCGTTACTCCAGGTGCTTATGCAACCGCGTCGACCTACGTCGGTCTCGCGCAAGGAGAGGACGGATTTCTAGCCGTGTTTCAACCAATTGCGACGCCCTCCCTAAAGTACTGCACATACCTCGGAGTCACCGGCGGCACGGGAGTTGGCGGAATCGCGGTGGATGCTTCGGATGATGCGTACATCGCGGGATTCACCAGTGACGTGAACGCGAATTTCCCATTCACGAACGCGGTACAACCATTTTTCGGCGGCGGCGCCTTTGATGCGTTCCTGATGAAAATCGCGCCAGCGGGAAACGGTGGACTAGACCTTATTTACGCCACGCTGCTCGGCGGAAACAATTCGGACAAAGCCTTCGCGGTGACTCTCGACTCGGCAGGTCCGCCGAACGTCTATATTACCGGGACGACGAGTTCCACCAATTTCCCGACGAACGGCACAGTAGCGGCATATCAGCCAATGCTTCCGTCGAATGCGACTTCCGCGACTTCGGACACTTTCGTGAGTGTGATCGCGCAGAACGCCACGACGGGATTGACCTCGCTAGCATATTCAACATACCTGGGTGGATCGCAATCGGACACCGGGTACAGCATCGAGGCCGCGCAGCCATACGCAGTTTATGTGGCAGGCACGGCGAACTCATGGGATTTCCCCTGGCGTGACAATTTTCAGCCGTTCAATGGATATGGAAACGCATTCCTAGCCAAGCTCGACACAACGACGCCCGGCGTGCCAGGGCTGATTTATTCGACTCCGATTGGCGGCACCTCGCCGCCGGGGGTCGAAGCGGGCACACAAGGAAGCGCAATCGCTGTGGATGCCTCCGGGAACGTGTGGGTAGCGGGACAGACTACGTCACTTGATTTCGCGAGCGCCAACCATCCTGGAAACGGTTTCCAGCAGATCTGCGGCAGTTGCCAGGAGTCGACTGTCGCGCCAGACGCGTTCGTCGCCGAGATTCAAGAAAGCGTGAGTCAACTGCCCAGCCTCTATTTTGCCGGGCCGGGAATTCCATTGAATTTCGGGACAGAGGAGATCGGTGCGACGAACGTTCCCTTGCAGTTTGCCGCAATCAAGAACGGTGGCGAAGCCACGCTAAACATCACCAATATCGGGATCATCGGACCGAACAGCAATGACTTCGCGTTGAGCAACTGGACGAGTTGCGAGTCCGCGGCCATTGCGCCAGGCGGACTGTGCTCTTTCGAAGTGAGTTTTGTCCCAAGCGTTGCGGGGCCGGAACAAGCCTTCGTTCAGGTGACATCGAATGCGCCTGGAAGCCCGCAAGTTCTTGAGGTGATCGGAACCGGAGCGGGCCTTGACGCCCTTCCAGGAAGCCTGAAGTTTGCCCAGCAGATTGTCGGTACGGTCAGCGCTCCGCAGATGGCAATCGTGACAAACACTGCGAGCGTCCAACTGTTTATCGACTCAATTACACAAGACGGCGCCGACCCTGTCATGTTTGTGCCGGCAAACAACGCGCAACAGTGCGGCGCTAGCGCGACGGGAATGGTGCCTGGAACATATTGCCTGGTCGACATGACGTTCGATCCCACGACGGCGGGAACATTTACCGCAGAAATTGACATGCAGTATCACTTGGGTGGTGAGCCTGAGGAGCGTCAGACGATTGCGCTTTCGGGTGTCGCTGTCGCGGCGGCGCCAACCGCGGCGATTTTGCCCACGACCCTGAATTTCGGCACGTTGACGCCCGGGCAGACATCAGGACCACAGATCGTCACGCTCACGAATACGGGCAACGCGACCCTCGACGTAACCGGCATCAACCTGACAGGCGCGAATGCGAGCGACTTCGCAATCGTGGGCGGAGGAAACACGCCTTGCCCAACAGGAAGCGGAAGTCTGACCATCAGCGCATCGTGCGGCGTCGGCGTACAGTTTGCACCTAAGACCGCAGGCGCGAAATCTGCGACGCTGAGCTTTTCCGATGATGCCGCCGGCAGCCCTCAGACGGTCTCTCTAGCGGGCACGGCACAGGCTCCTGCTGCCATTCAAGTCACGCCGGGTTCATTGACGTTCACGTCGCAATCGGTCGGGACGAAAAGCACGGCCCAACAAGTTACGATCGCCAACACAGGCGGGACAACACTCGCTGTGAATGGCATTACGCTCAGCGGAACGAACCCGGCAGACTTTAACGAAACGAATAATTGCCCGCCGAGCCTTGCGGCAGATGCCAACTGCGTGGCAAGCATTGTATTCGAACCAACGTCGCCCGGTGCGCGCAGCGCTTCGTTTACGGTGGCAGACAATGGAGCCGGCAGCCCGCAGCAAATCCCCTTGACGGGAACCGCCACGCAAGCAGGCGTGACGCTTTCTTCGGTGTCGATTAATTTTGGGAATCAGGCCGTCGGCGTCGCCAGTTCAGCAATCAGCGTGACGGTGACAAATTCCGGCAACGGGCCGTTGCTAATCAGCGGCCTATCGTTGTCTGGAACAAACGCAAATGATTTCAGCGAAACGAATAATTGCATAGCGAGTGCAACTGGAGCGGGCATCGCCGCTGGTGGAACGTGCGCGATTCAAGTTGTCTTCAAGCCCCAGTGCGGACCGGTGGCAAGCGCAACGCGGGTTGCAACGCTGAGCTTGGCCGATAACGCGCCGGGAAGTGCTCAGACGGTCGCGCTGAGCGGAACAGGAACCGGCCCGTTCTGCTTCATCGTTCCAGCCGGAGGATCGACATTGGCTAGCGTTTCGCCTGGGCAGACTGGAAATTTCGCCTTACAACTGGAGGCGGCCAATGCGTTCACAGGAACCGTGAACGTGACTTGCGCCGGTGCTCCTGCAAACGGCACCTGCACTGTGGCGCCCACCAGCGTGAACATCGGCGGAAGCCAAATAGCCGCGTTGCAGGTGAGTATCGCAACGTCAGGGGGAACAACTGCCGGCTTGGCGCCACGCGTGGATCAACCAAGTGGCAGTCCGCCCGATACGCCTCCGTTATTCGGGTGGATCCTTCTGGCATCATTGGTGGCACTGATCCTGCTGATCACCTCGCAGATTGACCGCGAAAAAGAACAGCATTGCGAACAAAGACCTGCGCTGCCCCGCCGATTCGCCGGTTGCGCTTTTGCGTTCACTTTCTGCGCCACCTTAGTGCTTGCCATCACGCTTGCCGCCTGTGGTGGAGGAAGTAGCGAGTCCAACAGCACGCTCGCCGATCCCCCAACGCCAGCGGGAACGTATACGATCACGGTTTCGGGCACGACGAGCGGCGGCACTTCACAATCAATCCCACTGACGTTGACAGTGCAGTAGGCGCACAGCGTCGGCCCGGCAAGATTCCTACGACGGAATCAAAGTGACGACGCGCGGAGCCGGACGAGCCCCCCTTCTGCGCGAGCAATCGGCTCAAAGCGCTTTCGAGAGGATAATTCCATAGCATTCGATTGGAACGCGCAGCGGACGCGGCGGCTGAAAATCCTCCGTGCGAAGCTGCGTGTAGCCGAATTTCGCATAGAAAGGCAGCAGCTCCCGACGCGGGCTGAGAACTCGAAGGTCGATCCAGCAGCAGCCTCGATTGCGACAATGATTTTCGGCCGCTTCGACCATTACGCGCCCGAGACCAGTTCCCTGCCGCGGCGGATCGACAGAGAGCATTCCGAGATAGCCGCGCTCGCCGCGCACTTCGGTGTAAACACACGCTGCGATGTGATTTGAGTCATCTTCCGCGACCAGAAATTCGCCCTTCCGCATCAGCTCCGTCATGTTCGCGACATCGGTGCGCGTGCCTTCGATGAAGTCTTCCACGACGAATGCGGCGTTCACGACGCTGACGATCGCGTGAATATCGCGCTCAGTGGCGACGCGAACGCGCACGGCCGGACCGAATCGTGCTACTCCCAACGAAATACCCTTGCCGAAACTGCCGTACAAAGCACAAACACGAGAACGAGCACCGCGAGATCGACGGTATGAGCGGACCATGCATCGCCCTTCCAAATTCCCTCGAGCAGCGACACAGCGTAAGTGAGCGGAACAATCCTTGCGAGTGCATGAAGAGGCGGAGGCATCAACGTGATCGGCACAAAGACGCCCGAGATCCCAAGCATCGGGTAGAGAATGGCCCCGCTGATCGGTTGGGCAAAACGCGCGGTGGGAATAATGCTCGCAATGAGAAATCCCATCGAGAGGATGCTCCAAGTGGCGATCAGCAGCGCTATCGTAAATCGAAACAAGGGTACATGAAGACCGACAGGATAGTAGCGCTCACCTGCCAACACCATTAGGGCCAATGTGGCTGCGGTGATCAGCAGTTTCACGATCACGTGGGCGGTCAGAATGGTCTGAGGCCGTAAAGGAGTAGCGCGGAGCCGTTTGAGAATGCCGCCCTCGCGGTAAATGGAAATGATCGTGACCAACGACTGCACGGCGCTGATTGCAATCAGCATGGATGCGAGAGCCGGAAGTCCTATGCCGATGAACGTGCTGCTGGCTAGTGCTTTGGGCGTCATTCCGCCGCCAAAAATCCGCCCCACGATGATGAACACCAGAACGGGCACGCCGATGGTCCCAAAGGCGCCAAGGGGCTCCCGCAGGAAAACCTTCGTCTCGATCCAGATCAGTTTCCAAAGTCCGCGTAGCATAATTGCCAACCAGTCGAGCCCAATTGCGGATCACTTGTCGAACCGCCCGCGTTAGTCACGGATGGAATGACCGGTCAATTTGATAAACACGTCCTCTAAATTCGGCAGAATTGTACGGAAATCCGTCACCCGCATCCGGCTTTCGGCGAGGCAATGAATCACTTCGGTCACCAGATCGTCGCCGCAACCGCGAATCGTGAATTGCGAACTATTGCGTTCTACTGCTTCGACTCTCGGAATCGCGCGAAAGCGTTCGGCGGCAGCCGGGTCATCCGTGGCAAGAACAACCGTTCGTTCAGGGCAATACCGATTCACAAGGCTCGCGGGCGTGTCGATGTCGATGATACGGCCGTACTCGATGATGGCGACCCGATCGCACAGCCGCTCGGCCTCTTCCATCAGGTGCGTAGTCAAGAAGACGGTTTTCCCACGGCCGCGGATGGCCCGCACCAATTCCCAGATCGCGCGTCGCGACTGCGGATCTAGTCCGCTGGTCAATTCGTCGAGAAATACGACCTCCGGATCGTTGATCAGCGCGAGCGCTATGAACAACCGTTGTTTCTGGCCGCCGGAAAGTGTCATGAACCACGCATTTCGCTTATCTGCAAGACCGAGCTGATCGAGCAAGCGCGTACCGTCGGTTGTACTCTTGCAGTAGAGCGACGCCCAAAGGTCGACCGCCTCCCACACCTTGATGCGCTTCTGGAGTTGCGCCTCTTGCAGCTGAACTCCGATGCGCTCTTGTAGCTTGTAAACGTCGCGAAAGGGATCGAGGCCAAGTACCGAAATCGTCCCGAGGTCGGGCGTGCGCAGGCCCTCGATGCACTCCATCGTGGTGGTTTTTCCCGCGCCGTTGGGTCCAATCAGGCCAAAGATCTCGCCGTCATGGACGTCAAATGAAACTTCATCGACGGCGACAGTTGAGCCGTACGCCTTGCGAATTCCGGAGACTTGAATGACTGGGTGCATTCCGGTTGAACAATCCTGACTTGTCGAGTCGGGTCGGGAGGAAAGTTTATACCACGAAGTGGCTGCAGGGCCGTCGGCTCTGGGTGCCCTTAATTTTGCCGTGGACCAAAATAATACGCAGGTCGCGCGCGAACGGTGAGTTTCGGTCGCGAAACGACCACTTCGATCGAATGGTATCCGATCGATCGCGGGGCGTTCGGTCTATACGTAAGCACGTACGGCGCGTGTAGTTCGCCGCCAATGCGATCGACGGCATCAAGCAGAGCCGAGTTTCGCATGGCGCGATAGTCGATTCCGCCGGTGGCAGCAGCGGCGACTTCGAGTTCGTGGTGTTTGATTTCGTTCGTGCCGCGCTCGAGCAGCCACATCATTGGGGTCCCCACGTCGAAGCGAGAACGCCCCATAGGGTCCGGTGGGGGCGGCTTTGTTGTGATCGGCGGAAGGTGAGGCAGCTTTAGCGGCGTGACTCCTTGGTTGAAGCCCCGAATATCGGCAGCACTACTGCTCGGTCCGACTGCGTAAATCGAAATGTCGGCGTGTTCGGCGTCGCGAAGGACGGGGCCGAGTTTCGCCGTGCTCGCATCGTCCTCCGATTCGCCAACGATCAGCATAATTCGACGCCAGGTTGTTGGTTGGATGCTGAGCAGCTGCACTGCTTTCGCCATCCCGTCGTACAAGCTCATCTCGGGCGCTTCAAACTTCGTATCCACAATCGCCTTTGCGACGGCATCATCATCTTTCGTGAATGGCTGGCGAACTTTCACGTTCGAGTCGTACGTGATCACCGCCGCTTCGCCGTCCAAAGCCATTACAGTTTGCGTGAAGATGCCGCCCATGTCGTGGATGGTCGGGATGTAAGCGTGAATCCGCGAACTTGTTTCGATCAATAGCGCAACTGCGAGCGGATCGCCACCCAGTTCCCAGTGGTCGATCGTTTGCGGCCCACCATCGTCGTAAATGCGAAAATCCTTTTGCTCGAGATCGAGGACGAAGTCGCCAGTCTTGTCGGTGACGGTAACCGGAACGGTGATCTCGTTCGTGACTACGCGAATTTGGTTCTGAGGTGCTGATTGCTGGGCTGTCGGGCTGTTCGGTTTGTTCTGCGCCAACGCGCCCGGAGCGAGCAGCGCGGCGGCGAACGCGATGCATGCACTGCATATCGCAACTGGACGAGCCCGCCTCATCGCTTCACTCCTTTGACCATGGAACGCTGTGATTGGTTGCAGCAGTGTCGAAGTACCTGCTGATTTGGCGTTCCGTTGTAGAATGCGCCGACCTTGGAGGGTGCCTGTGAACTCTCGCACGAACACTGCATCGGAACGTGTGCTGCAGTTCTTTCTTGTAGCGTCGCTGTGCTGTCTGTCAGCTCGCGTCAGCTTTGCGCAAAGAACTTCTGCCAGTGCAGAAGCCACGCAACCCTACGCCGAGGCCAGCGCGAACGCGAACAAGATCGGACACGAACTTGTCGCGCGCGGCATTCCGGGCGGGGCGATGGCCGTAGCGGTGAACGGCCATCTGGTGTATGCGCGGGGATTCGGCTACGCGGATCTCGAAGAGCGGGTTCCCGTTTGGCCCACAACCAAATTTCGCATTGGCAGCATTTCCAAAGGCCTCACGGCGACCGCGCTGGTACAACTCGTCGAGCAAGGCAAGATCGATCTGGACGCGCCAGTCCAAAAGTACGTCCCATCATTCCCCGATAAAGGCGCGAAGATCACTGCGCGTCTGCTCGCCGGGCATCTGGCCGGCATACGGCATTACAAAGGCGACGAGTTTCTCATTTCACAGCACTATGACTCCGTCCTCGATGGCCTGAAGATTTTCGAGAATGATCCACTGGTCGCGCCGCCCGGCACAGGGTTTCACTATTCGAGCTATGGTTACGATTTGCTGAGCGCGGTTATCGAGTCGGCATCTGGCGAGAATTTTCTGGTCTACATGCAGCGCCACGTGTTCACACCGCTGGGCCTGGTGGACACGACGCCCGATCAGAACCGGTCGATTATTGAGGAGCGTTCTCGTTTTTACGAACACGAAACGAATGGCACGACGGACAACGCTCCGTATGTCGACAATAGTTACAAATGGGCCGGGGGCGGCTTTCTCTCCACATCGGAAGATCTCGTCCGCTTCGGATCCGCGCTGCTTCGTCCCGGATTCCTTCCGCAAAGTTCGCTGCGACTGCTTTTCACTTCGCAAAAAACTACTTCAGGCCAGCAGACCGGCTACGGGATGGGATGGTTCATCCAGAAGTCGCAGAGCGGGCAGCGGATATACCAACACAGCGGAGGGTCGGTTGGCGGAACGTCGCAGCTGATCATCTATCCGGATACGGGTGTAGTTGTTGCGCTGCTGACAAATCTCAGCCAGGGGCTCTGGAAATTGCAGGACGTCGAGGCTGTTGCGGAGCCGTTCGCGTCGAGATAGCTCTTTCGCTTAGCGACCCCTGGTTAGGACATGCGGTTCAGCAATTGCTTGTCAGTTTGGGGCGGCTAGGTATACGCTCCGAGACATGAGGCAGGCCCAGGCGGTATCCCCCTTAACTTCCTCGGCTTGGGGAGGCGCAGCAGCGCTTTTTCTGGACGCGTGTCTGATGATTCGTAACATCTTCTTGTATGCAATCCCTGGCGGGCTGTTCGTCGCGATCGGGCTCGTATCGCGGCGCATCACGCTTGCTCAGGTGAATGCGCTCCTCGGGCCGTATCATCCGCCGACGTGGGCGCTCGGGCTGTTGCTGATTGTCGCGTGCTATCTGGCCGGGCACCTACTGTTCGCTATCGCGTCTCTGCGGGTCGAATTTTGGCAACTGGTGCATTGGGGCAATGATGAGTGGCTCGCGAAATATCCGGCGCAGGTGACGGCGCGCGATCTCATCGTACGGCATTACTTCCCCGACCTGTTTCGCGAGATGGACCGGCGCGAGGCCAGTTCGCGATTCGTCTTTTCCTCCATCGCCGCGCTTTTGATCGGCTGGCTGATTTTCCTCGAGTTCCAGCCGGCGTTTGCGGACGTAATCATCGGGGCGGCCGTTCTGGTGTTTATTGCCACGGTCACATGGATGACGCAACTGGGCCGAATCCGGGCGGCAATCCATGCGGCAGGAAGCGAGATCGAGGCTCGCGAGAAATCGGCGCGCGAGGCCGAAGCGATCATTCAACCGTCACCGGACGAGTTGCGCTTCGTGATCGACTCAATCTTCAAGGCTGCCGAGCTTACGTCGCAAAAGCGGCGATCCTTCGAGACTGAAGGCCAGCCGGTGACCGCTGATACAACGCCATCTGGAAACGGATCCGCAGAACAGCCGCCGAGCACTGCCAGGTCGGCACCGACGTTTGGGCTTAAGCTCTAGCAGATCTCCGTGTTATCAGTCTCCTTGTTATCGTTATTGGTCATCATTATTGATGTTGGCTCAAAGGGAATCTGCCCGGGCTTCGTGCGGCGGTGAGCATCCTGTGGAAATGTGGAAACTAGTACTTGTACCGCTGATTAGAGCTGCTTCCGGCCGTTTATTTTCATCAGCTTACGCCGATTTCTAATCCCACTTCAGTAGATTAGAAAATCGTCCGCGGGCAGTGAGCCTGAATTCAGGGTGAATCGTCCGCGCGTTTGTTGGGCCGCATACAAGCCATCACGGACGGTAGCAAATTCGGAGAACAAAAGATATACGTATTTATACGGTAATAGTACCCGGCGAACAGAATGGTGGTTTAAGTTCGGGGACGCAAGCGGTCAATTGGGTTGGGCGGGCGACGATGATGGCTGGTCCGCATAGTAGCCGTCGCGAGCCAGCACGGTCTGGCTCTTATCCTTCGTCGTAACGCTGATCTTGTGGTAGCCGGCAGTTTCGTCCTTCGAGGGGACGTAGCCAAGAACGTACTGATCGCGCAGTTCTTGGGTGATCTGAGTGTAGATTTTGTCGACGGTCTGCTTCTTCGAGACTTCAAAGAGCTGCCCGCCCGTCTCCTTTGACATGCGATCGAGGATTTTCTTTCCGTCGGAGCGCTCTTCGCGCGGATAGCGGCGCTGGCCGCCATACGGGCCGCCACCACCGTATCCGGGACCACCGTATCCCGGACCACCGTATCCCGGGCCGCCGGTGCGCCACCCTCCACGACGACGGCCAAAATTGTCGGATGCCTCTTCCCCCTTGAAGAGAATCGAATACACGACCGTATTGGCGCGCTGCGCCGCTTCGATGGCGCTGTTGAGCGTTTCCATGCTGCCGCGGTCGACGCCGTCCGAGAGGATAATCAGGGCTTTGCGGCCGGGCTGTTTTTTCATCAGCTCATCGGAGGCGAGGAAAACCGCGTCGTAAAGATGCGTTCCGCCTCCTCGATGATATCCGCGGCCACCACGGCTGTTCGGATCCTGACTGGGGTCCTGTCCACCCGTGTTGCTGGCGCTTTCTTCCGGCCGTTCAAGGCGGACCAAATCCAGGGCTAAGTCGAGTTTCTGGTGCGACGCGGTGAGATCTTGAAGGAGTTCGACTTCATGATCGAAATGAATCAAGAACGCCTGATCCTTCATTTCGGTGCGAAGAGTTTGGTCGACGAAGGTGGCGCTAGCCGAGCGCTCGTCACTGAGGACATCGCGCTGGCTCATGCTCGTATCAACCAGCAAACCAACCGTGAGTGGAAGCTGGTCTTCACGAGCGAAATAGGTGATGGGCTGCGGCTTGCCTTCCTCGGCGACGGCAAAGTCATTCTTGGTCAAATCAGACAGTATTTGCCCCTTTTTGTCGCGGACGGTGGCGTCGATGGTCACAATGTCAGTACTCATGGCGATCTTTGACGGCGCCATTGGCGGTTGCTGGGCTGGTGCCTTAGTGGCTAGCTGAGACTGCGACGACGATTGAGCCTGCGATGATTGCGTTTGCTTCGCCGAAGCTTGCTGTTGTGGCGGCGAGTTCTGCTGGGCGTGAAGCGCCAGAACAGAAATCCCGAAAAGCAGCGTGACCAGCGGGAGAGCAATAAATCGGACGTTGGCAGCAGGGTGGTCGTTCTTCGAGAGCCGGCTCATCGCATGTCCTTAGATGCAAATTCCAGCGAAAGCGCCAAAAAGTTCCACAATTTCGCCGCTTTGCCGGCGAGCCCGAACGACAAGCCGGAAAGTGGAACGTCGCCACGATCGACTGGTTGCCGGGTACAGATCGCGCTAGTGCGCGGCGAGGGGGGCTTTGTGGCGCATGGCGAGGCGGACGCGGCGGCGCTCGCCTGCGTCGCGATAACGGCGGCGATCGTCGTCGGTTTCGAGGATGAGCGCGGGGACGAGGTGCGGCTCGCCCTTCAGATCGATCGCGACAAATGTGACGTAAGCGCTGCTGGTGTGCTTTCGCTCTCCGGTAAGGATGTTTTCGGAGAACACCTTCACGCCGACTTCCATCGAAGTGTGGAACACGCGATTGACGCTGGATTTCAGAACGATGAATTCGCCGACACGAATCGGAAATCGGAAATCGAGATAGTCGACCGAAGCCGTAACGACGTGACTGTTCGAATGGCGGTGTGCAGCCAATGCGCCGGCAATGTCGATCAGGTGCATGACGCGACCGCCGAGCATAGCGCCCAGCGGGTTTGCATCGTTGGGGAGAACCGCTTCGACCAGTTCCGATTTCGATACGCTGACCGGCTTCGCCGACAACTTCTCCTGCTTGCGCGGCGCGTGCGAATTCGGTCCGCCGGCCTTCCGCGTCTTCGACATTCTTCGCCGCCTTTCTACCTTAATCTTTCATCGCCTGGATCTCGCCGGTGCCGCGTCAGTTTGAATTTTAACGGCCTTTTTCCACGTCACGGTTGAATCATCTTCAAGTCAGGGTTTGAATCATCAAACCCTGAAACCCGAAACTTTTTCACGTCAGGGTTTGAATCATCAAACCCTGAAACCCGGACCCTGAAACCCGTCTTGCATGCTTGGCGCGGTGATTCCGGGCCGCTATAATACGCGTTTTAAGATGATGACCCAAACTCAGAAGTCGCGGCGAGAGATGCTGGAGCAGTTCATCGCGCAGAAGCCTGCCGACGCGTTCGCGCGTTACGGGCTGGCCATGGAGTGCGCGAAGGAAGGCGACAATCGGGCCGCGACGGAACATTTCGAGAAGCTGCTTCATAGCGCTCCCAACTATGTGGCTGGCTACTTTCAGTTCGCGCAGTTGCTGGCACGCCTCGGACGCGCGGCAGAAGCACGAAAACTACTGTCGGAAGGAATCGTCGTAGCGCAAAAGACCGGCGATATGCACGCGCGCGACGAAATGCAGTCCGCACTGAACTCATTGCGCTAACGAATTCGTTTGACGATTGGCTGACTATCCCGTGAGACCGGCGCGCATTCCGCTTTTCCCTCTCGAAATCGTTCTGCTGCCCGGAATGCCCGTCCCGCTGCACATCTTCGAGCCGCGTTACAAAAAGATGATTGGACACTGCCTGAAAGAGAAGATCGAGTTCGGGATGGTGCTCGCGCAGCACGGATCGGCGGTTGCCGTCGGCTGCACGGCGGAAATTACGCGAAAAATCAGGGACTACTCCGATGGACGCATGGACATCATCGCAGACGGCCGGGCGATATTCCGAATTATCGACCTGCTGGACGAGAAGGAATACCACGAGGCGATCGTCGATTATCTGTCGGAAGATGCGACGCCGCAGGACGGACGTAAAGAAAACGAACTGATCGAGATCTTTCAGGAATGCCACCTGCTGCTCTTTGGCCATCAATGGCCGGGCGTCGAGCCGCGGGACTCCATTCCGCTGGCCTATCGTATCGCCGCGCGATTGCCGCTCGATTTGCGGGAGCGGCAAAAAGTGCTGGAAGAGCGCAGCGAGGACGTACGGCGGGCATTCCTTTACAAGTATTCGACCGAACTGCTGCCCAAGCTGGCACAAAACGAAATTGCCAAGCAGCAGGCGATTGCGAAGGGGCAAGGCGTACATTAGGGGCGCAACTGCCTATTCGGCCCGCGAGTTCTTGCGTCCGCTCGGCCGGAGGCGTGCCCGCCGCGGCACACTCTGTTATAGCTAATGCGCGGCCGTGGATTCCTGCATCGAATTAATCGATGTCACGTGCAATTAGCCCCGGTGTGAGCTTCCACGTATAATGAGCGCGTGCGGACGCCTTTGCGAGACCGAATGCGAAGCGACGACGCATATTTTTGAGAATTGGTGAGGGTATGAGTTCTTATCCGCAGAATTTAGGTGAACTTCGGCGCAGCCAGTGGATGGAAGAGCGAATCGGGCAGCGTAGCGTACGGCAGGAGATGCGCGAAAACCTGCTGTGCAAGATGGAAAAAGGCGAGCCGCTGTTCGCCGGCGTGCACGGCTACGATGATACGGTGATCCCGCAGATCATCAATGCAGTGCTGTCGCGGCATCATTTCATACTGCTTGGGCTGCGCGGGCAGGCGAAGTCGCGGATTCTGCGGGCGCTGGTGGAATTCATGGACCCGCAGGTTCCCGTCGTAGCCGGATGCGAGATTAACGACAATCCATACCAGCCGCTGTGCCGCGCGTGCCGCGAACGAATCGCGGCGGAAGGCGACGCAACACCGATTGCGTGGCTGAAGCGCGAGCATCGATACGTCGAGAAACTGGCGACTCCCGACGTCACGATTGCGGACATTATCGGCGACGTGGACCCGATCAAGGCGGCGCGAGGCGGACGTAATCTTTCCGACGAGCTGACCATCCACTACGGCCTGCTTCCGCGCGCGAACCGCGGGATTTTTGCCATCAACGAACTTCCCGACCTGGCTGGAAAAATCCAAGTGGGCCTGTTCAACATCATGCAGGAAGGCGACATTCAGATTAAGGGCTACCCGGTGCGGCTGGCGCTGGATGTGCTGCTGGTTTTCACGGCCAATCCGGAAGACTACACGGCGCGCGGGAAGATCGTTACGCCGTTGAAGGACCGCATCGGGTCGGAGATCCGCACGCATTACCCGGCGACGGTGGCGGAAGGCATGTCGATCACGGCGCAGGAATCATGGACTTCGCGCGACGGCACGCGGCGCGTAAAAATGCCGGATTACATTCGCGAGGTGGTTGAGGAAGTGGCGTTCCAGGCGCGCGACGACAAACGAGTGGACCGTCGTTCGGGCGTGAGCCAGCGACTGCCGATCAGCGCGCTGGAGAACGTGTTGAGCAGCGCCGAACAGCGCGCGGTGCGCAGCCGCGAGTCCGCGATTGTGGCGCGCGTTGCGGACATTTATGCGGCAATCCCGGCGATGACGGGCAAGTTCGAGCTGGAGTATGAAGGCGAACTGAAAGGCGCCGAAAACATTGCCCGCGAACTGATTCGCGGCGCCGTGGGAAAAACGTTCAGCCGTCATTTTATGAATGGGAATCTTCAGCCAGTGGTGCAATGGTTTGAGGTGGGCGGCGACCTGAAAGTTCCGGCAAACGCGTCGAGCAGCGAGCTGCTGGCGCAGCTGAAGAAAATCGACGGACTGTTCGATCATCTGGAGACGCTGGGCGTGAAGCCCAAAGATGACGCCGCAATACAAGTGAGCGCAGCGGAGTTTATTCTGGAAGGGCTGTGGGCGCACAAGCGGATCAGCCGGAGCGAAGAGCGAGGTTATTTCGCCGAAATACGCAAATCGACGGAGCCACGCGATCCTTCGGGCGGGCGACTGCCGAGGCGGCAGTTTAACTAGAAGCACGGGGAACGGGCGCGAGGAATTTCGACGTGAAATACATCCGATATTCGAAGTATTCGCCCGAGGCGGCCGATGACGTCGATCTGCAGGAACTGATGAACCGGCTGTCGGATTTTCTTCTGCAGAGCGGCTTCGAAAACCAATACGGAATCTACGAAATGGATATGGACCGCTCGCGCGATGAGTATCTCGACGCGCTGCGTGAAGCCATTCTGCGCGCGCTGCAGGAAGGCGATCTGATCCCGCCGGACATGATGGAAAAGCTGCTGGAGAATCCGGATCTTTCGGAGAATCAGGAGCTGCGCGATCTGATCGATCAGCTGGTCCAGCGAATGGAGCAAGAAGGCTACATCAACCGCGACGAGCAAGCGCACGTAACACCTCCTCCCGCTGAAACGCCCGGCGGGCAGATGGGACACGAGCAACCGCGCGAAGAAGCGCGTTTCGAGATCACGGACAAGGCGCTCGATTTTCTGGGATTCAAAACACTGAAGGATCTGCTTGCATCGCTGGGGAAGAGCAGCTTCGGGCGACACGACACGCGCGATCTAGCAACAGGAATCGAGTCAGGCGGCATTTCCAAGCAGTACGAATTCGGCGATACGCTGAATATGGATATCAGCGGGACGCTATTCAACGCGGTGCGCCGGAAGGGCGCGGGGATTCCGATCGAACTCGATTACCCCGACCTGATGGTGCATCAGTGCGAATACCAAAGCTCTTGCGCAACAGTGCTGATGCTGGACTGCAGCCATAGCATGATCCTTTATGGCGAAGATCGATTCACTCCGGCGAAACGCGTGGCACTGGCACTCTCGCACCTGATTCGCACGCAGTATCCGGGCGATTCCCTGCACTGCGTTCTGTTTCACGACAGCGCGGAAGAGATTCCGCTGGCGCAACTGGCGCGCGTGCAGGTTGGCCCTTATTACACGAATACGCGCGAAGGCCTGCGAATGGCGCAGCGGATTCTGTCGCGGCAGAAGAAGGATATGCGACAGATCGTGATGATCACGGACGGCAAGCCCTCGGCACTGACGCTTGAGGACGGGCGCATTTACAAGAACGCCTACGGGCTCGATCCGCTGGTGGTGACGCAAACGCTGGAGGAAGTGGCAAAGTGCAAACGCGCCGGAATACTGATCAACACGTTTATGCTGGCGAGCGATTACAGCCTCGTCCACTTCGTGCAGAAAGTTACCGAGCTGTGCCGGGGCAAAGCGTACTTCACGACGCCCTACACGCTGGGCCAGTACCTGCTGATGGATTACCTCGGGAAGAAGACTCGCCACATCCACTAAATTCTCCGCCCGCGCGCCGTTGGCCTCCCCAGAGATAGAGTACGGTCAGGCACGTGCGATGATTCATTGCGCCTGACCGGTCCTTTTGCGCGAACGGCGTGTTACATGTTGCGCGACTGGATCGGACGTCGCAGCAGAACATCTAATCGTGTGAGATAGACTAAGTTAGCTGGAGCGCTTGAGTCGGCGATGGTCTGAAGCGCTTCGTTCAGTGATCGTTTTGGAGGAAGACGAATGGCGGCTTTGACGCCCGGCACGACGGCGCCGGGGATTTTACTGAAGGATTCGGAGGGACAGACGGCATCGCTGGCGGAAGCTCTGAAGAAAGGTCCCGTGCTCGCCGCGTTTTTCAAGGTGACCTGCCCAACCTGCCAGTTCACTTTCCCTTTTCTGGAGCGCATGTACGAGATGTATGGCGGCGGAAGCGTGACATTTCTGGGGATCTCGCAAAACGACGCGCAGGACACGCGCGAGTTCATGCGGGAATTCGGGACGAAATTTCAGGTGTTGATCGACGATCGTGGTTATCCCGCTTCGAATCAATATGGGCTGAAGAATGTGCCGAGTCTTTTTTGGATTACGCCGGACGGTAAAATTCGGGCGACCTCAGTGGGATTTGCGAAAGCCGATTTGGAAAAGATCGCGGCCGAAGCAGCCCGCGCGGCCGGCAAGACAGAACAGCGGCTGTTCAAGCCGGGAGAAGTGATCCCCGAGTACAAGCCGGGTTGAGGATCGAAGAACTAGACTCGGTCTGAGTCTCCGAAAGACAGTTTAAAGTTGAGAGTTGAACACCCAGAGCCCGGAGCTAAACGAAGATCTCCTCACTAAATCGGCGGCCACAGGAAAAACTCACGACATCTGGCTGCACGACCACATCTGACTGCACGACCGCAGAACACCAAGCGCCCTTCTCGGATGGCCTCTCGTTACGACTCGCGTGCGTTGTAATCATCGGCGAGTAAAGGCTTCTTATGCTTGGCTGGCTTCAACCGCTTATCGATGATGACGCGCTCGGGCGGAGGCAGGCCAATACCCGAACGAGCCCGGCGTTTCGCTTCCTTCGCGACGCGCAAACGCTTCCTCTTTGGCTTGCCGTTTCGCGCCATAAATGAGGATTGTATCGCGAGTGGTGATGCAGGGCACGCCCAGCCGTCACGGAAGCGAATCCTGGTGATCGTTCACGAGGCTCGCGGTCCCGGCCGGTGTCGACCGAGACGACGGGCGGCCCCAAAGCGATTCGATCGTTCAGCCGGAAAGCTGGAATGGCTGAATGACGTCAAAACGAAAAGCTCAGGTTCAAATAGAACGTGCGCGGGGCGCCCGAGGACGACCTTCCGAAACCACCTCCGAGGCTATTTGACTGACCGAAGAACGGATCACACGTGGTGACCTCGGTGCATGCAGGTACCGTCAGCGCTTGCGGGTTCGACGACTGGGCAAAGTTCAAGATGGCGTTTGGCGGGCCGAGATCGATGTAATTCGTGAGATTCCTCGCAAAAATACTGAACTCGAGATTGTAGCGATGGTCGGCGCCACTGCCGGAGAAGAATCCTCCGCCGCCTCCACCGAACGGGCCGCCGGGACCACGGTGATGATAGTGCCCACCGCCGCCGCCTCCAGCGCTCGGCCCTTCGGAAACTTTGCCGAAACCAAACGACTTGCTCAGGTGGAGGTTGAGGCTGAACTGCGTTGGACCCGTGAAGCTGTTCACTGGAATGATGGATTCGCCCGGGCCAAGGTCGTCGACGTTCGTGTCAAATGTGCCGAGGGGAGTGTTGACGACATAGGCCGGATCGAGCGGATTGGTCGCGAGGGCGGGCCGCTGGTTCAGAACCGTGGAACCGATGAAGTCCTGGGCCATGATCACGTTGTACGGACTTCCCGAACTGGCGACAACGAAGGGGCTGAGCCGAATGCCGTAGGGGAGTGAAAACGATCCGATCAGGATGCCGCGATGGCGCACGTCGAATTCCGCGCGGCCGTAATCCTGCATGATGTCGTAGGGATTCGAGGGAAACGAGTTTGCTCCACCGGTGTCGCTGCTAGAGTAGCCGAGCGTGTAGTACGCAACGAGCATGAACTTCGCGCCCGCGCGGACATTGGTGTTCACGATCAGTTGGTTCTCGCGGTAGATGCCGGTGGATTGGTATTCAAAAATATTTTCGGGCGTTCCGTTCGGATAGACCGGACTGGCGGGAAATGTGCCGGGCTCCGGCGTATTGATGTTGTTTGTAAGCAGCTGGCGATCGCCGCGCGAATTCATGTAGGTGACAGAGAGCTTGGTCGCTTTATTAATCTGGCGTTCGACGCTGACTGCGCCTTGCATGGTGCGAGGCGCGCGCAGGTTCGGCGCGATGCGATAAATCGTGGGGATCTGGGCGGACGTGGACAGGTTCGTAACTGGAACATTCGGATTGAAAAAATCCGGCGAGTAGACGATGTATGACGTCTGCGCAATGCCGTTCAGATGCTCCGCTTGAACGATATACTGATCTTCGAATCGGTCGTAAAAGATTCCCCATCCTGCCCGGATTACGGTCTTCGGCGTGTTGCTGCCGTGCGCCAATCCCCAGGCCACTCCCACGCGCGGTGCAACATCAGCATGATCGCCGATATCGGTTTGTGATTCGAAGCGCAGACCGCCGCTAAGCGTTATGTTGGGGCGAACGCGCCAGTCGTCTTCCGCATACAGTCCCGCGTCAAACAGACTGACAGACGCAGCCGGAAGGCCAGTTGTCACGAGGTATTCGTACGCTCCGCCACCGTTCGCATTCGCGGCCTGGCCGGCTGCGATATTGTCCAAAGTAGTTTGGTACGCTGCGCTGGTTTTGAAAATGTAGGTGCTATTGAACTGGGATGTCGAGTTGTCAGTAAGTGAATACTGGCGCAAACGCGCACCGAACTTGATCATATGCTTGCCGTGGACGATCGACGTGTAATTCTGGAACTCGTAGCGGTTCTCATTGTCTTGAATGGTGCCCTGGCTGTTTCCACCGGCCGTAAAAA
>JBOGNK010000194.1:0-22522 GCA_050747085.1 Candidatus Acidiferrales bacterium | reverse complement strand
TCTCTGGGTTGCGGATTTTGTGTTTCGAGCGAGTACTGTGACTACCGAGAAAGTGGAAAAAAGGGAAAGGGGATTCTGGCGGCTGTCGCGGTTAGAAAATGTTTTCTCATTTGTTTTCAGAGAGATGCGGTAGCGTTTAATTTTGGTAGTGTCGCGATTAGCCGTCGGGCAGGCCGAGGTTGTCAGGAGCAGGGACGGCCGCAATTTTTCTTCGCCTGTCTCGCTATTTATTCGCTGAGTGCGGGGGGCAATCGCGTAGCGTGGCAGGTGCGAATCACGCGGTCTTGGCCGTGATGGTGGCAAAAGTTCGGGGCGAAGGAAAGGGAGTGGGGAATACCCCCTATCGGAGCGAGAGGGAAGAGAGGTAAAGGGGAGAGCGGCTTCGCTCTCCCCCTGGGTGGGGTGGTTGGTCTTCGTTGGCTGTCTCTCTTCTACAAACTTCTATAAACGAAACGCTCGTGGCTTAGAACACGACCTGCAAGCGGAACTGAATCTGACGGTTGCCGCCCTGACCCACTGTTAGCTGTGAGTACGGCGCGGCATTCACAAAGAGGTATTGCGCCGGATTGTTGCTGCCGTACGAATAGTTGTCTGTGTAATTAAAGCTGGGATGATTGAACACGTTGATGAATTCAGCGTGGAATACCATCCCGACGCGTTCTGCGATCGGAATTTTCTTCGAGAAAGAGAAATTCGTATTCACGAACTGTGGCCCGTGAAGGAATATCGGCGGTGCGATCACACCTGGAGTGGACTCCGGCTGAACGGCTCCGCCGGGCCCGAACAGGCTGGTGGGCAACGCAAGTCCCTGGATCGAAGGGTTGGGGATGCTCACGCCACTGTCTGTGACTGGCGCAGCAGAATGGACTCCCACCTGACTCTGCAATTGAGAGACTGAGATTCCATTGAGCACCACGCCGGAATCGGTTGGGTCGGGCGGGTAGCCGTAGTTAGTGGAGTTGTAGCTGTCGAACCAGTTGTAGGTGTCCTCACCGCCAGCCAGCTTGAAGTTGCGCCCGATTTGCCAAGTGAAGATGCCGCCCACGTTCCAACCGCCAATCACTCGGTTGATCAACGAGTTGTGCGAGTCAAACGACGTGCCTGCGCCAAACGGCAGATCGTATGTAAGGTAGGTGTTGAACGTGTGGCGTAGATCGTAGGGTGACGGAACCTTATTGAGACCCGGATCTCGCAGCGTGTAGAAATCCGCGACCGCCGAGTCGGCTGTGTAATAGTCGCCCAGGTAGCGGTTGGTGAATGCGTGGCTGTAAGCGTAGTCCGCCATGAAGTTCAGGCCGTGGCCAACCGGATGCTTCACGTTGATGTGAAGGCCGTTATACGTTTCGCTTCCCGGATCGGAAAGGTATGACAGCGGATTCCCGGTGGCGTACGGATTCACCTGGAAGAAGTTAATTGGATAAGCGAGAGGAGTTGGGGCACCCGTGCTGTAACCCTGGTTTACGCAAGGCGAGAAGGTGTTTCCAACCAGGTTGCAGAAGTAGGAGTAGTTCTCCGTAATCGCGCCGGCGAGCGCTCCTGCCTGGCCGCTCTGAACGTCAAACAAGAAGCCGGGGTTCGTAAAGGCCGAACTACCGGTGCCGCCGAACGCCTGAGTCAGGATTGGTGTCGGACTCGCCCCGGAAAAGGTCGTTCCACCGCTCGCTGCATAGTTTGCTTGTGCATTTTGGAAGTCTTGCAGGAAAGAACCGAACCCGCTGGCGTTCTGGAAGATGTTCACTTCATTGAGGTCATACGCCATCCACATGTGGACCGAATGGTTGCCGACATAGTTCACTTCGACCACCCAGTTGCCGGGAAGTTGGCGCTGAATGCCGAAGGACCAGTTCTGAATGTACGGCGTGTGAATATGGGGATTCACCGTGCTGTACGAGCCGAGACCCGTAAAGGTAAAGTCGGATTCCGGCAGCGGCACTGTGAACGCACCGCCGGTATTCGGGAATGAATTGATCGAGCTCACTGATGGATTCGTGGGGTCGAAAGAGATCGAGCCCGGCGCAAAGAGTCCAGTACCGGAACCCTGGTCGTAGAAGAAGTTTTCATTGGCGAGACCGCCGGCGGCAGCGCTCTCCCACGGGATCGTTCCTTCGTCATAGTAGTTGATGGCATAGCCGCCGCGGATGACGGTCTTGGTGCCACCCGCCAGTTTGCCTAGGATTCCGTTCTCGAAGTCCGGATTCCAAGCAAACCCTATACGGGGAGCAGGCCGGCCATAATTGCCGCTGTAGGGTTGTGGGCGCAGCGTAATCTGAGGATTGGTATCCCCGGTCAGCTGGCCGGGCTGAAACAGGGCCGACGAAGGACCGAGCAAATCGGCATACGTCGGGCCAGTGTAATAGTTGTTCGTATTGGTGAGAGGCCCGGTGAACTGGAACCGAATCCCATAGTTCAATGCGAGATGCGAAGTGATCTTCCAAGCGTCCTGAACGTAGACGCCGCCCTCTTTGAACTCTTCCTCCAGTTTCGTGATCCCGCCCGGTGTGTACGCATAGGGCTTCTTCAAAGTGTTCAGAGGAATATTTCCGGAAATGGAAGAAACGCGGCCGGTGAGGAGCGCGTACAAGGCCTCTGCGTCGTTGAGGGCCTCGCTATTATTCGCCGTACCCAAGCCTCCTGGGAAGCAGCCCTGCGTGTCTGAGGTACAGCCAGCGACGGCACTCGTGTTGAACATGTTTGCTGCCGGATCGATGCTGGTGATTCCCAAATTCTGTGCGATCGGAGGTTGGGTTCCTGTGTCAAATGCGCTGGAATAGCGGAATTCTCCGCCAAACGTGAACGTGTGATTTCCATGTGTCCAAGTGAGGTTGTCGGTGAAATTTCTCACGGGAGAATTGCGCGGCTCGGGAAGAATCGAGCCCGAGTCAGGCACTGGCGGCGTGAACAGACTTCCTCCAGGCCCACCTAACCCGCTAGCCACGGGGAGATATGTGATCCCATTGAACGCGTCAAATTTGTTGCCTTCCTGGTATTGTTCCTGCTCGTTCAGGACTCCGAAGTTGAGCTGGTTAACGAGCGTGGGGCTGATAGTCCAATCGAGTCCCGTAGAAAAGTTCGAGTAAGTAGATTGAAACGCGCTTTCCAGTATTGGATCCGTCGGATAGATTGGAGAACCCGGGTACGTCCGCCAGTACATGTTATAGGAGGTGTGCCAGGTGATGTTCGGCTTGATCAAATAGTCGATTCGCGCCGTTGGCCAGACCTGGGTATTTGAGCTGTTGTACGAAAAATTCACCTCATTCATCATGCTTTGTAACTGGGCGTCAGTCGTATTGGGGCGGATCGTTCCCTTTCCCGCATAACCATTGATCGTGGTGAAAAGGCTTGCGATGTTGGAATTTGGAGTTGAAGGGAAGCCGTTCGCGCCCGCGATGGTGTAGAGATTCACAGTGTGCTGCAGGCTATCCGCGCCGGTGTAGGTGAACATCCCGCTTTGCGCGGCCTGGTTCGGAATAGCTGTTGTGGCGAGCGATGTTCCCGGCACTCCTTCTCGCTCGTAGTTAACAAAGAAGAACAGCTTGTCCTTCTTGATCGGTCCGCCGATGCTCCCACCAAAATCGTTCAGGTGATAGGGCTGCTTCCTTCCGGCGTCGAGATATGCAGCACTGGTTCCCGGATCAGCGCTGGCGAGTTGCCGCGCGTCGTAGAGATATGTGTCGTTCCCGAAGCTGTTGGCATTAAAGGCGCTGTTGTACGTTTCCCAGAATCCATTGCCGTGAAAAGCGTTCGTTCCGCGCTTTGTGGTCACGTTGATGGTCATTCCGCCTTCGCCAGCAGCGTCCGCGCTAAGTTGGTCGGTCGAGACGGTCATTTCGTCCACGGCGCCGATGCGCAGGCTGGAACCAGTGAAGAATCCGGTGGTCGAGGTGCGGAAACGCGAGAAATTGTCGTTGGTGCCGTCCACGCTGATATTGATCGCGCCGTTCGGCATGGCGTCGAAAGTGGTGAAGCGCTGGTCGCCACCCACTTGGGCACCGGGTAGGAGTTGTGCGAAAGGCAAGGCATCGCGACCGTTGAGCGGCAGATTCTGGATGTCGTTGCCGGTGACAGTCGTCGCCAGAGTATTGGATGTTGTCTCCAATACCTCGCCTTGCGCTGAGACCTCGACCGTCTCGACGGCGCTACCAACCTTTAGCTGTACTGGCAGGTTCGATGTGCGGCCAGCATAGACGACGACGCTCTTGTACGTCTTGGTGGCGAACCCCTGAGCGGAAGCCGTCAGCGAGTAGTCTCCGGGCTGCAGGTCAGGGAATGTGTAGTCGCCCGACGCGTTTGCCGTAACTGTAGTCGTAAAGCCGGTGGCTGGCTCAGTTATAGTCAAGCTCGCGTTCGGAACGGTGGCGCCTGATGGATCCGTGACGGTTCCCGCAAGCTGACCTTCGGTGCGGGCCTGGCCTCGCACCATCGAGGGCAGAAGCAACAAGAATGAAGTCACTGCGAGAAAGGCGAATAGACTGCGTAGTCTGTGTGCCATGGCATCCTCCGAAGAGTCTGGTGGGCTTCTTGAGCCGCGACCTTTGACTCTGTTCTGTACACGCTCGAAGCGTGACTTCTGTACACGTTTGAAGCGTGTTTATTCCGCGCCCCGGCCTATGTTGCTCCGCCTGGCAGGAACTCCTGCCGCGAGCGGATAGTAGTAGTCAACGAGGAAGGATACGGGACTGGCCGGTCCGTTTGGGTTCATCAAAAAACGACCGAACAGGGAGAGCAGTCGAATACTCTCCGGCCCCAGGCCCCACCCCCGTGGGCTGTGGCAATGCGTATACAACATACGATATAATGTGTCAATTGATTTTTATAAATTATATTTTCTGGATTTTGCTTCAAGATTGGTACGGCTTGAGCCCCGCCGGTGATATCTCCGCTGCCGCCGTGTGACTTTCCGCGATATGATTCGGCGCTAGAGAACCGTCATGACGAACATTTCCGGGAAAAGGGCAAGTTCGCGCGTCGCTCATCGGGCGGGGGCCAATGGTGAGCATGGGTCGGGGACGGCAGGCCCGATTCCGCGCCAGTCCCTCGCAGCAGCCGTCGTCGAACGGTTGCGTGAAAGGATCGTAAGCGGTGAGTTGCGGGAAGGCGAGCAATTGCGACAGGATGCGATCGCCGCCGACTTTCAGATCAGCCGGATTCCCGTACGCGAAGCGTTGAGCCACCTGGCCGCTGAAGGACTGATCAAGATCGTCGCCAACCGTGGCGCGGTGGTTTCGGCGCTATCGCCGGAGGAAATCGGCGAGCTGTTCGAGACGCGCGCGGTGCTGGAATGCTACATGCTTCGCCAGGCAATCCCAAATCTGAGCGAAAGGGATTTCGAGCGGGCGCAGGAGATCCTGCACGAGTTTGAGGAATCGCTGGAGGACGAGTCTGAGGCGAAATCATGGGGACAGCGGAACTGGCAGTTCCATTCAACTCTCTATGCGCCCGCAAACCGTCCCGTGATGATGGCGTTCCTGAAAACACTGAACCACAATTGCGATCGTTACACTCGTCTTCACCTCGTTTTCACGCGAAACCTTCATCTGGCGGGACAAGCGCATCGCAAGCTGCTGGACGCTTGCCGGACACGCGATCCCCAAATCGCCGGCGACGCTTTATGGAGTCACATCATGGACGCCGGGCAATATCTGAAGGAATTCATCGCGCAACGCCGCGAGCAGCACTCGTAGGCGTTCGATCTGGAGGGTGAGGCGCCGCCCAAGTGCCGCAGGATCATTGGCGTACGGCTTTCATTATGTGCATCTAGCTAAGTGTACAAAAGTATGTTATTGGTTGTGTAGGACGTTTCGAGAACCCAAGCAGTACCGTGAAGGTAAAAGCACGAAGGGCAATGCGGAGTTCCGTTTGGCCCTTCACTGAGCAACGTGTTCCAGATATTTTGGACAGTGCATTATCTCTTCGTAAATACCCGCATCCCCGCGAAAGCTAAGACAATACGGGCCGCGCCTTGGCCAGGAAAGTACAGCAATGGGCACTTCTGTTTCAGCGAGACTGGAATTCGAACGAGACTTAGCCCTGCGCAAGCTGTTCCAGATTTCCCACGATGCCATACTGATTTTTGGCGATCGTGGCCGAACATTGCTCGATGCGAATCCGCAAGCGATCAGGACGCTGGGATATTCGCGAGCCGAGTTGCGATCGCTGAGCTTCGATCGAATTTTCGCGGATCAAAAGACCACCGAGAGATTCTTCGACTCGCTTTGGAGCCAGCCCGTCCGGAGCGCAAAGCAGAAATCACTGCGGCAAATCGGTTGCAGGCACAAGTCTGGCCGTATTCTGGGAGCGAGTCTTTCCGCTTCGATGATATTGCACGGCGGGACGCCGGCTGCGCTGGCGGTTATCGGCGAGAGGCTGCGCCGGCGCCACACCAACGACTTCGTGAGAAACCAGGCGAAGATCTCCGGATTGCTGCACGCAGTGACGGGAATGACGATCAGTGCGCGGGATTTGCCGCATGACGTGCGAGACTGGCTTCGGCGGATTTGTCGCCAGGCGCAGTTGCCAATTGGCCACGTCCGCATTCTGGCCGCCGACGCCATCGGATCGCGCGGTTGCATCGACGTATGGCATATCAAACCAGCCCATCAATTCAAGTGTGTGCGCGCGGACCCCGGACGTTTCGCATTCCCGGAAGAATCCTGCAACCGAGTCACAACGACGCGCATGCCCGAGATCGTTCCCGACATCGAGCTTGATCCACATTTTGCGGTGGCGGAGTTGCACGATCTGCACCTGCGCTCGGCTGTCGCCATTCCGGTACAAGTGGAAGAGAGAGTTGGAGCGATCTCGGAATTCTTTTCCCCGCGGCGGCTGGAGGAAGATCCCCTGCTTGTGGACATTCTGGAATGCCTGGGACACGAGTTAGGCTACGTCTTATGGCATCACGCTATATCGGTAAAAATGATGAGAGAGCAGGATGAGGAGCGACGAAGGCTGGCGCGCGACCTGCACGATACGACGGCCCAGGGGCTCGCAATGATGATTCTGGAGCTAGGACGCGTCGAGAAGGAATCAGCAGCGCTGAGCTGTGAGTCCCGTGCCGCCGTATCGCAGAGCATCGAACTCGCGCGGCGGAGTCTTGCTGAGGTGCGAACGCTTTCGTATTTGCTGCATCCCCCGATGCTGGATGAAATGGGATTGATCTCGGCCGTTCAGATTTTCGCAGAGGGCTTTTCGCGCCGCAGCGATATTCGCGTGGAGACAGACCTGCCCGATGCCCTGCCGCGTATGGCACCCGACTGGGAAATGGCTCTCTTCAGAGTGGTTCAGGAAGGGCTGACGAACGTTCGGCGCCACTCTCGCAGCCGGACGGCGACGGTTCGGTTGAGGATCAACGGCGACGTTGCAAACTTAGCGATCGAGAATGAAGGGACATCGGTACCGCCCCGGAGCATGGGCGGCCTGCCGCCAGAACGCGTTGGCGTCGGCATAGCGGGGATGCGGGACCGTCTGCGGGTGTTCGGCGGCGATGCCGTGCTTTACTCGCGCGAAAACACTACGGTGCTTGAAGTTATCGTGCGCGTGCCCAAACCGCTTTCTTTGCCCGTCGACCCTGGCGCGGCCTAACGCGATCGAATTACGCGCACACGGTATTGCGCGGCTTGCAGTCCATCTGATACATTCCATTTCTGGCCGTTGTCCCCGCCGTGAGTCGGACTCAGTCGCGTTTTTCACTGGCCCGCGTGTGGATCGTCCCCTCCAACTAGTGCCTTCGAGGAGGGGTGTTCATGCCTCACACGATTCTGGTTGCGGATCAGAACCACGAGATGCGCAGTAAGGTTCGTTCGTTGCTGGAGGGAGCCGGCTGGCAGGTGATTGCGGAGGCGGCTGACGGGCAAGAGGTTGTCGACAAGGCGCAACAACTGACGCCCGACCTGGTGATTCTCGACTTATCGATGCCGACTAAGAATGGGCTCGAAATCTCGGCGGAGGTTCTGGCACTTCTGCCGCGGACGAAGATCCTCATATTCACAATCCACGAAGCAGAAGAGATAAAGAAGGAAGCGTTCCGTGCCGGTGTGCACGGGTATGCGCTGAAAAGCGCGTCGGGCGCTGAGTTGATTCAGCAAGTGAAGAGCCTTTTGGAGTAATAAGGATTAGCTCGGTCGGCGGCTCAACCGACAAGGTTCGTCGTTCGCCGTCCAGTCGCAAGTAAAAACGTCGCGGGGCCTAAGTGTCTGTTGCGGCGGGGGACTGTATATAGTATACAGGCGACGCATCGCCTTACAGGGAGTTGCCATGCGATTCTTTGCCCCGCCATTATCTTCGTCGTCTACCGCAGCAAATCAGTCAGTTCGCGAACCGTACGGCGCCAAGTCCGCTCGGCGGCGGTTCACCATAGTCTATGTATCCGCTGTCGCTGTCCTTTTGCTGGTTACGGTCGCCTGGGGAGCGCGGAAAGCAGCGCGCGATCCGGGCAATGCGGTAAAGGTTGATGCATCGCTTCTGGCGGGGTTGCATTGGCGCTCGATTGGGCCGGCAGTGTTTGGAGGGCGCGTTGTCGATGTGGCAGGCGTTCCCGGGAACCCGAATATCATTTATGTAGCTCATTCTTCCGGGGGACTCTGGAAGTCGACGAACGGCGGCACGACGTTCGAATCGATTTTCAACGACGGCAATACACTCGCGCTGGGAGCAATCGCGCTCGATCCGAACAATGCGGATGTGGTGTATGCCGGCACCGGGGAAGGGACAGTGCGCAACACTGCCTCGTATGGCGATGGAATTTATAAGACGCTCGACGGGGGCCAGACGTGGAAGCATCTGGGACTCGAAAAAACGGAACGCTTCGCACGGATTGTGGTGAATCCGCTCCATACGAACATTGTTTTCGCCGCGGCGATGGGCCACGAATTCGGACCCAACGCCGAGCGCGGGCTGTATAGGTCGACGGACGGGGGAAATACCTGGAAGAAGGTGCTGTACGTTAACGATACGACCGGCGCAAGCGATGTGACGCTCGATCCAACGAACCCGAACATTGTATTCGCGGGAATGTACGACTATATGCGGCAGCCATGGCACTTTCGCAGCGGCGGCCCGGGCAGCGGATTGTACCGGTCCGCGGATGGCGGAGATACGTGGGTGAAGTTGACCGATCCCGCGCTGCATAACGGTCTGCCCGCGGGACCGCTCGGGCGAATCGATGTCCGAGTGAGCCGCAGCAATCCCCGCGTCGTGTACGCGGTGATCGAATCGCGCGAAGGTGTTTTGTGGCGGTCAGATGACGGCGGGGATAGTTGGCGGCTGGTGAACAACAATCACCGCATCAATTCGCGTCCATTCTATTTTTCGAACATACGTATCGATCCGGTGGACGAAAATCGGATCTATCTTCTCGCCGTTTATCCGCAAATTTCCGAGGATGGCGGCAAGACCTTTCGCGACGTTCCCTACGACGAATGGTTTGGGGACACGCACGCGCTGTGGATCGATCCGACAAATCCTTCGCGCCTGCTCGGGGGAAGCGATGGTGGATTCTTCATTTCAAATGACCGCGGGGCGACGTGGGATTTCGTGAACAATATGCCCATGGCGCAGGCGTATCACGTGGCGCTCGACATGGCTGATCCATATCACGTGCTCGGAGGCTTCCAGGATCACGAAATGTGGCGCGGTCCAAGCGACCGCTGGAACGTGACGGGCGCGCGCGCGGGCGACTGGCGTCGCATGCGGGGACACGCAGATGGAACTTCCATCGTGGCCGATCCGCGGGACCCGAACATCGTCTACTACGTCGGGCAAGGCGACATGACACGCTTCGATTGGCGCACGCACGAGGAACGGTATATCCAGCCATATCCCGTCGCCTCGGCCGGAACCGGCGACAACATGCTGAAGTACCGATTCAACTGGAATTCCCCGATTTTGATGTCTCGTTTCAATCCAGACGTGATTTATCACGCGGCAAACGTGGTGTTCAAAACAACGGATGGCGGGAATTCATGGACCGCGATCAGCCCCGATCTGACAACGAACAATCCAGAAGAGGAAAAGCTGAGCGGCGGGCCAATCACACCCGACAATTCGACCGCTGAGTTTCATTGCACGATTGTGTCGCTGGCGGAAAGTCAGTTCGCCCCCAAAACGCTATGGGCGGGCACGGATGACGGCAACCTGCAAGTAACGCACGATGGCGGCGCTCACTGGACAAATGTGATTGGAAACATCAAGGGGCTGCCACGCGAAAGCTGGGTCACGTCGATCAACACTTCGTACGCGGACGCCAAGACGGCGTACGTTTCGTTCGACCGGCACATGATGGATGATTTTGCGGCGTACGCGTACGTCACACACGATGACGGCATCACGTGGACGCGAATTTCGAATGGTCTCAGCGGATACGTTCACATCATCGCACCCGATCCTAAGCAGCCGAATCTGGTCTACGCGGGGACAGAACTGGGCTTTTACGCTTCGTTCGACGGCGGCCAGGATTGGACCGACCTGCGGCTCGGACTGCCGCATCTGCCCGTCTACGACCTGAGAGTCCACCCGCGCGACAACGATCTGGTGATCGCGACGCACGCTCGCGGCTTCTACATCCTGGACGACGCGACTCCACTGCAGCAACTCGCGGCAGCGACGGACAAGAAAGTCGTGCTGTTTCCCCCCGCGCGAGGTACGCGTTACAACCGTTGGAGCGACACGAGCACGCTCGGCTCACGGATGTGGACCGCGCGCAACCGGACGTATGGCTGCATTATTTCGTACTATTTGGCAGAGGCCGCGCCTGGAAATCGCGTTGAAATCTCGATTTTGGATGCAAAGGGCCGCCTGATCCGCACGATGGAAGGCCCGGGGTCGCAGGGCGTGAATCGTGTTGCATGGAATCTGCAGGAAGACCCGCGACTGGGAGCCGCAGACAACTGGCAGAAAGCATGGCGCGATCCCATGCTGCAAGGGGTACGCGTTCTGGCGGGCGAATACACGGTGCGGCTACAAGCCGCGGGAGAAACTGTCGAGGCGAAGGCGTCGGTCCGGCTAAATCCTAACGCGCACGTCAGCGCGGCAGATATGGAGTTAAACTACGCAGCCGTGAAGCGCCTCCAGCAAATGTCGTACGAAATGGACGAGTCGACGAGCCGAATCCGCCACATCGACGCGCAAGTCGAAACAATCGAGCAATCGGCGTCAGATGCCACCATCAAGCAAGCGGGCCGGCAGATTCAGAAGCAGCTCGCGGCCGTCGAGGACGATATCCAGCCGCCTTGGACCGATCCCGAACACCTCAATCTTCGGCCCAAGGTCCGCGAATTGCTGGTGCAGGTGGATGGCTACTCCGGGAAACCCACAGTCCCGCAGGAGAAATACATTGGAGTGTTCGCAGATCAGTGGCAAGGAGTGATGAGGCGACTGAATGAAGCGATCAACGGCCCGCTTGCCGAGCTAAACAAGCAGCTCACCGCAGACCACGTCCCTTATATTTCGTCGGCGCCTGCGATGGAACGGCCATCGAGATTCTGATTTCAAATTCGGAGAGTGTGCTATGAAGCCCGCAAAGTCTGACAGAGCCGAATCCGCGCAAGAAGCGATCTCTCGCAGGCAATTTGGCCGGAAGGCGGCTGTTGCCGCAGCGGCGACGTTCACCGCTCCCGCATTGTTGGCTGCAACTGGCGCTACAGCGGAAGCCGCACGTCCACAGGAGAAAAAGTCCGAGCCGATCGAAGGGCTCACGCCGGAACAGACTGCAGAAGTCGACGCGCGGCATGCGAATATCCTGCGCAAATACGGGAACCGCTTCAACAACGACCAGAAAGCGCGCCTCCGGCAGATCCTGGCGCAACAGGAGCGGATGATGGCGCCCGTTCGGGCGTTTTCGCTGCAGAACGGCGATCCGCCTGCGAGCGTACTGCGACTTCGGTTCGACGATCCGGAACCCGTCGAGAGAAAGGGCAGGACTTAATCATGGTCGGCGAAGATGTCCTCTATCTTTCCGTGCGGGAACTCGGCGATCGCATTCGTAAGAAACAAGTTTCCCCCGTGGAACTCGCCGAAAGCTATCTCGATCGCAGCGAGCGCCTTGGCCCCAAGCTCAACGCATTTGCGACGATCACGCGCGATTTGGCGCTGAAACAGGCGCGCGCGGCGGAAGCCGAAATCTCGGCTGGCCATTATCGCGGGCCGCTGCACGGAGTTCCGTACGCGTTGAAGGACCTTGTTGCAGTGGAAGGCTATCCAACCACTTGGGGCGCGCGTCCCTTCGCGAAGCAACAGTTCGATTACAACGCCACGATTGTGGAGCGCTTGAACCATGCGGGCAGCGTCCTGATCGGCAAGGCGGCGATGATTGAATTGGCCGGCGGTCTGGGATACACATCGGCGTTCGCTTCGCTTACCGGACCGGCGCGAAATCCATGGAACACGGATCGCTGGACGTGCGGCTCATCGAGCGGCTCGGGCGCCGTTGTGTCCGCAGCGCTTGCATCGTGGGCTATCGGTTCGGATACGCGAGGTTCGACGATTTGTCCCGGCGCCTGGTGCGGAATCTCGGCGATGCGCCCGAGTTTCGGTCGCGTGAGCCGTCACGGCGCAATGGCGATTGCATGGTCGATGGACAAACTCTGCCCGATGTCGCGGACGGCGGACGACTGCGGCATCATCCTCTCGGTTATCGGTGGCCAAGATGAGAAGGACATCGATTCGCTTCCCGGCCAGTTCCGGTATCCCCAGACGGATCTGGAGCCCAAAATGCCGCTTCGCATCGGGCGGCTGACGAATGTATGGAACCGCCTCGAGCCCGGCCTCGACGATGCGGTAAACGCCGCACTGAAAGTAATGGAGCAGAACGGCTGTCGTGTTTCCGATGCAGCCATTCCCGACGGGCCCTATGAAGAAGTCGCCGAACTGACGATTCAGATGGAGGCCGTGTCCGCGTTCCAGGATTTGATTGAATCAGGCCGTTGCTTCGAACTGAACGACCCGCTGGGCAAAATTAACGGCTACGCCGGCCTGGAGTTCAGCACTCAAGATTACCTGCAGGTTCAGCGCGTACGCACGTTCCTGCAGGAGCGAATCGATCGGCTGTTCGAGAATTACGATGTACTCGCGACGGCGGGAGAATCGAGCGCCGCATCGCCGATCAAGGAGGTTGACGACGAGTCGCGCCCTGCGCATGCTCATCGCGAGAGTTCCGGCTCGCGGCCTCGCCGGCCGTTTCGCATCGAAGAACGCGCTCCCGATGGTATTTCGAGCCTTTGTGGCTTGCCTGCGCTAACGGTTCCGTGCGGCTTCAGCAAGGAAAATCTGCCGTTCGGCGTTCAGTTCATCGGGCGCGCCAGGAACGATCACGCTGTGATCGCGGCCGCTCGACTGTATCAGGCGCACACGGATTGGGAACGGAAGCATCCGCCGATTAGCTAGCGCCCCGATTAGTTAACGTGCGCCGAAATTTGTGCCGGGACGGTTTTCAGAGTTACTCCGATGCCGGGCTGATCGAAACCGAGCGTTTGAGCCTGAAGCGCAGGCGAGTTTCGGCCGGAATCTCGATATCGCGTTTGCCCGTGAACGCAGCACCTGCCGTTCCAGCGCCGCCGCCGGCCATCGCACCGATGGCAGCGCCTTTTCCGCCTCCCGCAATTGCCCCCACAATCGCGCCGAACGCCGCTCCGCCGCCTGCGCCAATACCGGTTCGCTTTCCGCGGCCTTTGCCTTCTTCAGCGACATCCGACGTGTGAAGCCGGTACTTCTGCCCATCCACCGTTAGTGACGCGAGCGCAATGCCCAGTTCTGAATGGCCTTTGAAACGCCCCGCGGATTTTGCGACCGTCACGATTCCAGTAATTCGGGTCCCTCTGCGCAACACTTCCTCGCCATGCACTCGTACCGGCTCGGCCAGCGAAACATCGAACTCGTCGCCCGCGTTTGCCGTCTTTGAACTGATGGATTGATCCACGGTAACGTGCAAAATCGTGCCCCCCGGAATCACGATGGGTTGCGGAGCAGGAGGTTGCGCCGCCTGCTGGGTGTTTGCCTGCGGCTGCGATGCCTGCGAGCCCGAATCGGCGGCATTGCCGTTCCCGGGAGCCGACGAAGTCGGAGCATTGGCCGCGCTCGCCGCACTCGGATTGGAGGCGTTTGCGGGCGACTGCGGCTGCGAGTTCTTGCACCCCGCAAAGGCTACGATTCCAAGCGCTGCCAGCCACGCTACTTTGCGTGACATCGTCATAAGGATCCCTCGATATTTGAGAGTGACTAGCGGCTGGGAGACTGCTGCCAACATTCTAATGGCGTTCTTGCCGGCGCTGCAAGTCGCGTACACAAAGCACGTGGAATCAGAGATATGGTATAATCTAGCTTAAGCTAGATTGAACGGAGCAGCTATGACGAATATTGGCGCGTTTGAAGCGAAAAATATGTTGGGCGCATTGCTTGACCGAGTCGAGCGGGGCGAGGAGATCGTCATTACGCGACACGGGAAACCGGTGGCGCGCCTGGTTCCGAATGATGGTGGAATTGACCGCTCTCAAGCACGCACCGCGCTCGATAGGATCAGATCGCGCGCAGCCGCAGTTGCAATGCGACCCTTCGACTGGAGTGTCCTGAAGAACGATCGAGACTCGGAGCGGCCATGAGCATCGTGCTCGATAGTTCTGCGACGATGGCGGGGATTTATGCCGACGAAATCAGCCCGGCAATTCAGCGTGTGTTTGAGTTGGTTGCGGAAGAGGGCGCCTGGGTTCCATCGCTGTGGCCGCTGGAAGTCGCGAACATTTTAGAGATGGGCGTGAGGCGCGGCCGGCATAATGCAGCGTTCAGAGATGCCACGTTAGGCGACCTTCAGCTGTTGCCAATCCATATCGATCCGGAGACTGAGCGGCAGGCTTGGGGCGCAACTCTGAAGCTGGCTGAGCGCCACGGATTGGCGCTGTACGACGCAGCATACCTCGAGCTCGCGAAGCGTCTCCTGCTCCCGCTCGCCACGCTCGATGGCGACTTGCGCAGGGCAGCGGAAGCGGAGAATGCTACGCTTCTCGGCTAACATTTTTCTGCGAGCGCAACCGGCATGGCTGACTACGTAGGAGCAATCGATCAGGGCACAACCAGCACGCGGTTCATCGTCTTCGATCGCGAGGCGCGCGTCGTAGCTATCGCCCAGAAGGAACACCAACAAATCTATCCTCGCGCTGGCTGGGTGGAGCACGATCCCCAGGAAATCTGGACTCGGACGCAGGAAGTAATTCAAGCCGCGCTGGGGCAGGCGAATCTCCACGCGAAAGATCTGGCCGCTGTCGGGATCACGAACCAGCGCGAAACCACCGTGATATGGGCCCGTCACACGGGCCAACCGGTAACGAACGCCATTGTGTGGCAAGACACCCGCACGGCAGGCCTTGTTGACGACCTTTCTCGCGAGGGTGGGCAGGATCGCTTCCGAGCATCCACCGGGCTTCCTCTCGCGACCTATTTCAGCGGCCCGAAAATTCGCTGGATGCTGGATCACGTTCCTGGATTGCGTGAGCGAGCCGAAAAGGGCGACGTTCTTTTCGGAACGATCGACAGTTTTCTTCTCTGGGGCTTGACCGGCGGCACGCAAGGAGGAATCCACGCGACCGACGTGACCAACGCGAGCCGCACGCAGTTGATGAACCTGCGAACGCTTCAGTGGGACCAAGAGATCCTTTCCGCGCTTCGAATTCCCGCCGCGATTCTGCCGCAAATCCGATCGAGCAGCGAAATCCACGGCGAAGCGAAACTTTCGTCGATCGAAGGGGTTCCGATTGCCGCGATGCTGGGAGACCAGCAGGCAGCGCTCGTGGGCCAGGCATGCTTCGAAGTTGGTGAAGCGAAGAATACATACGGCACCGGGTGTTTTCTCTTGATCAACACAGGCAAGGCGCCGGTGGCGTCGAGGCACGGACTGATTACCACTGTTGGTTACAGATTTGGCGCCCAGCCGGCGAAATACGCGTTGGAAGGAAGCATCGCAATCACGGGTGCGCTGGTTCAGTGGCTGCGCGACAATTTGGGCCTGATCGAACGCAGCGCGGACATTCAGTTGCTCGCAGAAACGGTTGTGGACAATGGTGGCGTCTACTTTGTGCCGGCGTTTTCAGGTTTGTTTGCGCCCCATTGGAAACCGGACGCGCGAGGAGTGATCGCCGGACTAACCCGTTACGCGAACAAAGGACACATCGCCCGCGCGGCGCTGGAAGCGACTGCGTTCCAGGTGCGTGAAGTGGTCGAGGCAATTGAAAAGGACTCGGAGACTGCGCTCGACATTCTGCGCGTCGATGGCGGGATGACTGCAAACGATCTGCTCATGCAAATCCAGTCGGACATATTGAACCGTCCTGTGATTCGGTCGGCGATTCAGCAAACTACGGCTCTGGGTGCTGCGTTCGCGGCGGGATTGGCGGTCGGATTTTTCCGCGGGACCGATGAAATTCGGTCGGTTTGCAAAGCCGGTAGGCGCTTTGAGCCGAAGATGGATGCGATGCAGCGTGAAGAGCTGTATTCGTCATGGCAGAAAGCCGTCAGACGTTCATTCGATTGGGTCGATTGAAATTTGTGCGTTGATTGCGAGTTGTCTTGTTGCCTGCGTTTAACGGCGCGATCGTCGTATGAAACCGCGAACCAGCCAGATAGTCGTGACGTCAACAGCGACAGTGTGGTCGCGAACTTTCCCGCGAATCTATCGGTTGCATCAGAAGTGTCGATTGTACACGCGTAGACGAACTGCGTTACTCATGTGCAATGCGCGAGTTCGTCCCGGAGTTTTCCGCGGACCATGATGCCTGCGGTGTTGGGTTTGTGGCCCAACTTCGGGCGTCGCCATCACGGGGTGTTATCGACCGAGCGCTCACGGCCCTAGCACGTCTGGCCCACCGGGGCGGAGTCGACGCGGACGGCCTGAGCGGCGACGGCGCGGGCCTGCTGCTTCCGATTCCTGAGACCTTTTTTCGTACAGCAGCGCAATCAGCAAACATAAGCCTTCCGCAAGATTTTGGCCTGGGCATGGCGTTCATCGACGCGGCGCGCGAGGGTGAAGCGCTTGCGGCTGTGGAGCGGTGTGCCGGCGAAACGGGGCTCTGTTGTCTCGGCTGGCGAACCATGCCGACCGATCCCTCGATACTTGGTCCGCGGGCTGCGTCCACGATGCCTCTGATCCGCCAATGCTTTTTCTCCGCCTCTGATTCCGATTGCGACCTCGAGCGCGCACTGTTTTTTCTGCGAAAGCGCATCGAGGGGGAAGCAGCGGGCAGCATCTACTTCTCTTCGCTTTCCTCGCGCACCATTGTTTATAAAGGACTACTTGCGCCGCTCCAGCTGCGCGAATTCTATCCCGATCTCGACCATCCCGATTTCAAGGCGGCTTTCGCTGTTTTTCATCAGCGCTATTCGACCAACACGCGTCCGACGTGGGCTCTCGCGCAGCCTTTTCGTTTGGTCGCGCACAATGGCGAATTCAACACAATCGGCGCCAATCGCCGGTGGAATCACGCGCGGGCGGCAAAACTCCGTGCTGAGTTCGGCGCCGATGAGTGGTTCCATCCGCTTGAAGAAGGCGTAAGCGACTCGGCGAGCTTCGACAACGCGTTGGAAATTCTCTTGCGGCGCGGCTACAACGTCGCAGCTGCAATGCTGCGTCTGGTGCCCCCGGCGCGAAAGCGGAATGAGCACGCCGACCGGGCGAATCGCGTTGTCCGCAACTTCGCGCAACGCGAGGCCCGCGAACAGGAACCGTGGGATGGGCCAGCGGCGCTCGTCTTCAGCGATGGGCGGTTCGTCGGCGCCAAGCTCGATCGCAATGGCTTGCGTCCGCTACGCTATACGCTGACCGAAAATGGCCTTCTCGTTCTGGGTTCCGAAGCAGGCCTTGCGGATTTTGCAGGAGAGCCAGTCGCGGAGCGCCGCCGGCTGGGGCCAGGCGAATTGCTTCTGGTCGACTCGATTTCAGGAGAGATTTATCGCGAGAAGGGAATCGCACGCCTGCTTGAATCAACGGCCCAACGTGGCCGCGCCCCGAAGACTTCGCGCGTAAAGCCTGCCAAAGCCCTCGGTGCGTCAAAAATCAAGGACGCTAAGCGGATCGCATCCGCGCTGGGATGGACGGAGGATCAATTCAAGTTGCTGTTCCAGCCTCTCGGGCTGGACGGAAAAGAAGCGATCTGGAGCATGGGCGACGATGCGCCGCCTGCGTTCGTGTCTGCCGCCCGCCGTCCGCTGTGGGACTACTGCAAGCAGCGATTCGCGCAAGTCACCAATCCAGCGATTGATCCACTGCGCGAAGCGTATGTGATGTCGCTCGACGTGTACGTTGCGTCGAACGTGACGCTCGATTCTCCACTGGTCGACGCGCGCCAGTTGCGTCAGATCGAGTCGCGCCTGGGTCAACCTTGCCGCATCGATTTCACCTTCGACGCTTGTGGCGGAACGGACGCAGCCCTCGCTGCTCTCGATCGCATTAGCGCTGAAGCGCGCCAAGCAGCCAGCAGCAACGCCGGGTTTGTATTGCTCAGCGATCGTGGAGTCTGTGCTGAGCGCGCAGCTCTGCCCGCGCTGCTTGCGTGCGCGGCAGTTTGGAAAGAACTAGTCGGCGCCGGAGTATGCGACGTTCCGCTTTTTGTCGAAAGTGGGCAGGTGATTGAAACGCATCACGTCGCGCTGCTGATTGCGACAGGCGCGACCGCCGTGTTGCCATACCTCGCTTTACAATTTTCCGAAGGCCTAAGGCCGGGAGGAGCCGAGCGATATCGATCTGCCGTTGAGGCTGGCCTGCGGAAAGTGCTTGCGCGGATGGGCATTTCGACGATCGCCAGCTATCGCAATAGCCATTTGTTCGAAATCGTCGGCTTGAACGAAGAAATTCGTTCGCAATTTTTCGAAAATGCTTCCGCCGCCCTTGGCGGCAAATCGCTTGGAGGAATTCTAGAAGACGCGATCGCGCGGCACACGGACACATTCGGGCCTTTCGCGCGGGAACTCCACGATGCCGGCCTCTACCGGTTTCGCCAGACTGGCGAGCGCCACTCGAATTCGCCTGAACTCGTACGGCGGATGCACCGCTATATAAAGGCTCCTACGCCTGAAGCGTACGCATCCTTCAAGGAATTAGCGGATGTTCGCGAGCCGGTCGCCGTCCGCGACCTGTTCGACATCGTGCCTGGAAAGGCGATCGCGCTCGACGCGGTGCAGCCCGAATCCGAAATCCTGTCTCGCTTTTCGACCCAGGCCATGTCGCTGGGAGCGCTCGGACCTGAGGCGCATCGCACGCTCGCCATGGCAATGAATCGCCTCGGTGCGAAAAGCAACACGGGTGAAGGAGGCGAGGATCCGGACATCTACCGTCTCGAACCCGAAGCCAACAATCGGATCAAGCAAGTAGCTTCTGCCCGATTCGGCGTCACGGCCGAATATCTGGTCCGCGCGGACGAACTCGAAATCAAAATGGCACAGGGCTCAAAGCCCGGCGAGGGCGGCCAACTCCCCGCAGCGAAGGTGAACGCCTACATCGCTCGTCTGCGTCACGCGGTTCCTGGCATGTCACTGATTTCTCCGCCTCCTCACCACGACATCTACAGCATCGAAGATCTCGCGCAGCTGATCTATGACTTGCGCGCGATCAATCCCACCGCGCGCATCGGTGTGAAACTCGTATCGAGCGCGGGTGTGGGAATCGTCGCGGCCGGCGTCGCCAAAGCAGGAGCGGACGTGATCACCATTTCCGGGTTCGATGGCGGCACGGGCGCATCGCCTCTGACTTCCATCAAGAATACCGGCCTGCCATGGGAAGTCGGATTACGCGAGGCTCATCGAGCATTGATTCAGACCGGTTTCCGTGGCCGGGTGCGATTGCGTGTCGATGGCGGCTTCAAGTTTGGTCGCGACGTAATCATTGCCGCCCTTCTCGGCGCGAACGAATTCGGCTTCGGCACCGCGGCGTTGCTTGCAATCGGTTGCGTAATGGCGCGGCAATGCCACCTCAACACCTGTCCCGCCGGCATTGCAACGCAGGACGAAACGATGCGCACGCGCTTCAACGGCACACCCGAAATGGTGATGGCCTATTTTCGGGGCGTTGCTGCCGAAGTCCGCGAGCGGCTCGCTGATCTCGGTGCGCATTCGCTTGACGAAATCGTCGGCGCCGTGCAGTTCCTTGCGCCGCGGACGGAGTCTGCTACAGCCGCGGTGGGTGCGCTCCTCGCTCCAGCTCCGGAGCCGCCCGCCCGCATATCTGAACATGGACGCGACGCCGTCGGCGTTCACGGTGAGCTGATCCGCCGGTTCTCCGGACTTCTGGCCGGCAAACCGCAGCTAGAGTCAACATCGTCCACTAAATTGCGCGCTGCGCGTCGCACGATTTTCGCGATCACGAACTCCGATCGCACCATCGGAGCGCACCTGAGCGGCGAAATCCTGCGCAGCACGTCGTTCGAAGGCGTCACGGACGGCATCATCGATTGCGAATTCCGCGGCGTCGCAGGGCAAAGCTTTGGCGCATTTCTGATTTCGGGCTTGCGTTTCCGCTTGCGTGGCGAAGCGAACGACTACGTCGGCAAGAGCTTGAGCGGCGGCACGATTGCTGTATCCGCGAGCGCCGCTGCCTCACGACGCGGCGACGTGCTCGCGGGCAATACCGTCCTCTACGGCGCCACGAGCGGGGAACTCTACATCGCAGGCGGCGCGGGCGAGCGCTTTGCCGTTCGCAACAGTGGCGCGCTTGCTGTCGTCGAGGGAGTGAGCGATCACGGCTGCGAGTACATGACCGCAGGAGTCGTTCTGATTCTTGGCGATACCGGCGTGAATCTTTGTTCGGGCATGACTGGCGGCCTGGTGTATGCGCTCGATCGTTCTATTGCGAAGCGCAACTATAACCACGAATTTGTGCGATGTCCGGCGCTCGGTGACGAAAGCGTGCCGTCGTTCGCTGCACCAGCTGAAGACGTGGCCGGCAAGTCCGCCTGGAGCGAAGTCGATGACGATCAGGAGGACCTATGGCTCCGGCGCGTTTTGCGGGAGCACGTTCGCCTCACCGGCAGCCCGCGCGGGCGCCGAATGCTGAATTCCACGGCTCGGCTTCCGCTTGTCCGTCTCGAGCCGGTCCATTTGCCTTGTTCCATCGCAAGAACGTGGGAGCCGATTCTCAATCGGCTCGAACAGCAAGAGGTGGTCGCGCTCGGCAGGTCGGTGAAATCGTCCGGCTCTCGAGCGCATTGTCAGGCTGTTTTCGCTGGAGCTTCAGCAGCAGACCTGCAGGCGAAGCGAACTGCACCTCGCTTGGCAAGCGTCAATTCGCGAACCGCGTCGGATGCCGGAACGAATTCCGTTGTCGAGCCGCGTTAAGGATTCCCCGTCCGTGAAGCCGTCATCGAAGCTGCTCCTCGCGGCGTTTGCTATAATTCACGGCTAAATCGACGCTTTCGAGCTGAAAAGATGGATTTCGATCACCTGGTCACTTTTGTCGAGATCGCAAAACAGGGAAGCTTTTCCCGCGCAGGGCAAAAGCTGTTCCGTTCCCAGCCTGCCGTCAGTGCGCAGATTCGGCTGCTGGAACAGGAATATGGCCAGAAGCTGTTCGACCGCGTAGGCAAGTCGATTCAACTTACTTCCGCGGGCGAAGTGCTTCTCGAATATGCCGGCAAGCTTCTTACGCTTCGCAACGAATCGCTTCGCGCGGTTGCGGACCAGGCCAGCACGCCGCGCGGCACGCTCGCGATCGGGGCGAACGAGGCGACCTGTCTGTACGTCTTGCCCAATATTTTCGCTGAATATCATCGCCTGCACCCGAACGTGCAGATCAGCATCTACCGCAATTTCAGCCACAAGGTGATCGAGAAAATCGAAAACGGCGCGATCGACGTTGGCGTTGTCACGCTGCCGGTAAAATCGCCCAGCCTTCGCGTCCATCCGATTTTTCGCGATCGCATCATGCTGATGACCAGCCCATCGAATCGGCTGGCGAAGATGAAATCGGTCACCAGCGCTCAAATTGCCGAACAGCCCCTCATTTTTCCGAAGACGGGCTTCATGCGCCAGGTCCACGACAAGCAGTTCCGGCCGTTCCGTTCGCGCCTGCACATCACGATGGAGCTGCCCAGCGTCGGCATGATCAAGCGATTCGTCGCTGCGGGACTTGGCGTGTCGCTGATCAGCGAAAGCTTCGTTCGTGACGAAGTGCGCGCAGGAAAAGCGAAATTGATCGCGGTTTCGGATATGGACGTGTGGCGTGAACTGGGAGTGGTCTACCGCCGCGACCGCACGCTGCCGCGCTCCGCGATGGCATTTGTCAGTATGGTTCGGCAGGGGACCGAGCATTATGCCGAAGGCCACAACGCCGTTAGAATGTGACCCTACCTTGACGGCGAACTGCCTGCCTGCGGGACCGCCCGCCTCTGCCGGGACCCTACCGGGTTTGTTTTCTGCTGGATTCCATGTAGATTTTTTGGCGACTTCCTGTAGAATCTGATTCGGTGAGGGCAGGGTGGAGCAGTAAACGCTTACCCGCCTGACACCGCAACCATCGGGTCGTACCCCGATGTTGATTCCTGGGCCTGGATAATGTGGAATG